>JAEERM010000036.1 GCA_016285835.1 Fibrobacter sp. | reverse complement strand
TCTGGAAATGGTTTTGGTTCCATATCCTTTTTTGTAGAGTTCTAGGGCCTTGGCCCATTCTTCTTTTGTGTGTTTCTTATACATGAAAACCCCGAAAGTTGTGTCCAACTTTCGGGGTTCACATCATTATAGGGGCTTTATGAGCTGAGGAAAAAAATCCAAAACAAACGCCCGCCCCTGTTGCCTATCTAACACCAAAAGACTATATTTAGTATCAAATTCAGTCCGATTTTAAAACAAGAAGGCTCATCATGAACCCGATAAAGAACATCAAGCCGATTTCGTACATCAAGGCAAATGCCGCCCAAGTTTTGGATCACGTATGCGAGTCACACACGCCTTACGTGGTCACACAGAACGGGGAGGCCCGCGGAGTCATCTTGGATGTCGATACATTCCAGACCATGCAAGACGGGCTCAAGCTCTTCAAGTTGTTCGCGCAGAGCGAAACGGAAATCGCCAAAGGCGAAGTCATTTCGCAAAAAGACCTTTTTGATTCCCTGGAGCGCAAATTGAATGCCAAGTAAAAAATTTCAGGTCATCTGGTCGAAATCGGCCGCTTTCGACCTAAAATCCATCGTCACGTTCATCGCAAAAGACAGCCCCCAAAACGCCCGAGACGTCTTGGCAAGAATCAAACGTGAATGTAAAACGCTAGAGTCGTTCCCGGACCTGGGTAAAGTTCCTGCCGAACTTGAAGCCCTGCAAATAGGGGGTTACCGTGAATTATCCATTTCGCCCTGGCGAGTCTTCTACAAGAAACTCCTCAATCAGGTTTTCGTCGTAGCCGTCGTAGATTCCAGACGCGATCTCGAAGATGCGCTCTGGAACAGGCTGATGCGCTAGAGGCTCTTTATGTGCCGAGGTGAAACACCCTTTACTAATTTTTCAATGCCGTAATCGGCACGACGATGACTCCATCGGGGCGTTTGTAGGCAGCGCTGCTCATTCCGCAAATAACGCAAAGATTGGATGGAGGAATGCCATCCGGGTCGTTGGAAATATTTTTTTGTATTTCCAATAAGTTCCGTGCGGCTTCATCAATTTGATTCGCTCCGAGTTTTATTTCAAAAGCGTTCCAGCTGCCGTCGGGCATCTTGACGACTGAATCAATTTCCCTGTTGGCATAATCTTGGTAATGGTACAATTTTCCGCCAAAGGATTTTGCATAGATATCCAGATCCCGTTCACAAAGCGATTCGAACAGAAAGCCCAAAGTGTTCAAGTCGTGCAAAAGCTTATCTGGAGTCGCGCCTAATAGCGATGCGGCAAGCGAAGGGTCGGCCAGGTGCCTTTTTTCGGCCTGTTTAACCCTAAGCTTTGAGCGTATTTTTGTGCTGAATGGGGGCTGGTTCTCAACAAGAAAGAGTCTTTTCAAGACATCAAGATAGCTCGCGATCGTATCCGTGTCGATATCATCGTCATCAATTTCCTTGATGTCGTTTTTCAGGATTTTATTGGTCGCCGTGGTCGATTCGTTTCGAGCGAGTGATTTGAGCAACAGCTTCATCTTGCTCTTGTTCCGTTTGATTCCGTCGAGGCGGTCCATATCGTCGTCGACAATGGCTTCAAGATAGGCTTTAGGAATAGCCATGGATTGTTCTGTAGTAAGTCCGAGATTGCCGGGCCACCCTCCGCGAACAACGAGTTCTATCAAATCTTTTAATTGAACGTCGCCCGTCATGACAGATTCTATTTCGCCGTTGCAGATGTCTTGTAGGGAAACGGTTCCGCTAGATGCTCCCGATTCGTATAGCGACATAGGGCGCATGCGGATTTTGGCAATTCGTCCGGCTCCGCTGTGCAGAACCCCCTTACGCGATGGAGTCGATGAACCGGTCAGGATAAATTGTCCCTTGGCGGCACGATGGTCAACCTCGTAACGCACAGCGTCCCATACCGACGGAACTTCTTGCCATTCGTCGACGAGTCTCGGTGTATCGCCGCTTAAAACCAGTTTTGGGTCGAGTTCGGCAAGTTGACGATTCTGAAAATTTCCACTCGGGTCGCCTAGCTCAATTTTGCTTTTGGCGTGAAAATCGGATGTCCAAGTCTTGCCGCACCATTTGGGACCTTCGACACACACGGCACCGAAAGTGGAAAGAGCGTTTTCTATCTGCGCATCAACGATTCTAGGCTTGTAATTCGTCGACTTCATGCTCCTTAATATATATAATCGGTATGATTTTGTCAACACAATCGGTCTAATTTTACATTTCCTTTCGGTATGATTTTGACTTTTCGTTCGGCCTAATTTTAAAAAAGTCAAAATTCACGCAAAAACAGAAGGAGAAACATGCCCAAACAGACTCTCGTTTTCGAAAGCCCCGTCCAACTTTCGGTACAAAATTCCATGCTCAAAATCGCATACAAGGACAATCCCGACAACGTCACGCTCAGGGCAATCGAAGATATCGCCATCATCCTCATCGACAACCATTCAGCATCACTCACCACACCGCTCATAAGCAAATTGGCAGAACAGAATGTCGCAGTCGTATTCTGCAACGAAAAGCACATGCCGTCATCCATGCTCATGAATCTGGACGCAAACACCCTGCAAGAAAAATACTTCCGCCTGCAACTGGATGCATCCCAGCCACTGAAAAAACAAATGTGGAAAAATGTCGTGGAGGCAAAAATCAAGAACCAGGCTCTTCACCTCAAGTCCCTTGGAAAAAACACGACAAGCTCCTGAAATACGCCACCGGAGTCCTTAGCGGGGACTCAAGTAACCGCGAAGGGCTTGCCGCGCAATGCTACTGGAGAGAACTCTTCGGCAAGGAGTTCATACGCGACAGGTTCGGCGAACACCCCAACGATTTTTTGAATTACGGTTACACGCTCCTGCGGGCCGCAACCGCTCGCGCCCTGATGGCGAGCGGGTTACTGCCCTCCCTCGGCATTTTCCACAGGAACTATTACGACGCATTCCCGCTGGCAGACGACATCATGGAACCCTACCGCCCCTTCATCGATCAGATTGCATATAAATTACACGCGGCCAAAAAGAAAAAGTTGGACAAGGAAGTCAAGGCATCCTTTCTGGAACTGTTCTACACCAACATTCCCTTCGGGGAACAGATGGTGCAGCTGGGAACATGTCTCACCTACACCACAGCCTCCGTCGCGAAATTTTTCATGGGCGAAACAAAGAACATCGCTTACCCGAGGGTAGCATGTGGGTCGTAGCGATTTTTGATTTCCCAAGACACAGCAAGAGCGGCCGCCAAAACATGGCCCGGTTCGTCAAGGAACTAGAAAAATGAGCGTCACGGACAGGGAGTTCCTGGAAATCTACAGCCACTTCGGCAGCACCAGGGCTCCGAAAAAATGGCCCAAATCCCAGGATTTCATCCAATTTTTCTGATTTTTTTCAGCGTTCAATCGCTTGCGAACCCGCATAAAATAAGGTATATTCAGATAGTAGGTCTTATAGAGGCTCTTTACGAGCAGAGGGAAAACGCAAGTTCAACATTCAGCAACTGCTAAATCATTTCTTCAAAAGCTTTATAGCTGCAACCAACGCAACGCCAATTACAGGCGAAGCTGTAGCAAGAGCATACCCAGACTTGTCAGACATTAACAGAGTATACGACATATACAAGAGCGCAGCGCATGTTGCCGCACAAACAAAAAGACCAATCAAAGCAATTACGTTCTTAAAAAAAAGATCTCTGTTTCTAGACTTTATTTCCATCGCATTCAAACGTTCCGTCGTCTCAATTTCGAGTTGCCTGTTCCTCGCTTCAGATTCTATCTGGAGCTTCTGATTTTCAAGTTGCTTCAACTGTCTATCGCCAGCGTCTTCAGCCATTTTAAAAATTCTTTCCGGAAAAGACGAATTGACATCGTAAAAAGATTTCAGCATTGCAGGCGGCGGAACAGCACCTTTATAGTATTCAGCCATACCGCGCACTGCAGAATCATTCTGATGGCCAATGTTTTTCTTAGCCATTAATCTCATCTGCTCACGATTCATTCTGCAGAAAGCCTTTTCATAGATACGCGAAGTTTATTTCCAACATCATCAAAGCACGCGCCAACATCCTGAATGACAGGCCTTATCCTGACCCTTACAGGAGGAATGTTAGACTTTCGTGAACTAATGGAGCTCTTATCTGGGTCAACCGATCTAAAATCAGGCAAACCAGAAAACGCAGGGAATATCGAAAACACTCCTGCGAAGAAAGCCTTTATAACGTCCTTTTTATTCATACCACAAATTTACATCTTTTTTAGGATCCCTGACCAGGGCAAGCGCTAAATTGTTATCCCAATTAAGAATAACAATGCCCTTAAAAGCCATTTCGAGCATCAGACCTGGTGTCGTAGTCGGGGCTACAGTCTTATAGGGGCTCTTTACGAGCAGAGGGAAAACTAAACAATGGTGATGCACTCGATAATCATTGCATTATTCCTGACCTTGGCGGCTTTTGCCCAGGAGCCTTCTGCTTACTACAACACACAGCAGGACTCCGTTGCTGTTGAATACGCAAAGAAGGTGGAGCGCTATACGGAATCAGCGGAACACCTAAGTAAAGCGGGTGCGGGATTATTCATTGGCGGCGGGGCCTTAATTGTCTTGGCTACTGCCGAAATTATTCACTATACGGTAAAAACGGAAAAAAACACTCCGAAGATTATGACGTAGTCGAAGGAGATCACGGAGCTCTCGCTCTTATCATCCTAGCAGGAGTCGGACGTATTCTTGACGGAACCATTTTTAAAGTATCTAGTTACAAGAAAAAATGGCGAAAATCGTCCAAATTACGCAATTACGAAGATTTTTCTTGTAAACACGACCTTTCCGTTGTAAACCTTTACACCGGAAACTACCCCCAATTATACCCATTTGGACTATACTAATCTACATTATGAGAGCAAACGATAAAAGTTAGCAACAAAACCAAACATCCCATACACCAAACAACGGCGTTTCGCAAGGGGCGCCGTTGTTTTAATTTATACAGTTATTTTTGGATGAATTTCCCCGTCTAGCCGCCTAGCGGCCACCAACGAGAATCTGATCGACCTTGATGCTCGGCTGCCCGACGGTTACAGGCACATGGCCCGAAGAGGCTCCGCAAACACCTGCGGCCTGTTCAAAATCGGACCCGACCATACTGATGCGCGGCATGATTTCGTGGCCTTTGCCAATAAGGGTTGCGCCACGAACCGGTTCACAAATCTTGCCGTTACGGATAACATAACCTTCATCGACCGCGAAGTTGAATTCGCCCGTGGCCGGGTTCACCGAGCCACCCGCCATGCGGGCCGCATAAAGGCCGTTATCGACACTTGCAATCATGGAATCCAAAGAATCTTTGCCCGGTGCAATGAATGTATTGCGCATGCGGCTCACCGGGGCATATTTGTAGCTTTCGCGACGGGCCGATCCAGTAAGGGGCACTCCCACCTCGGCTGCACCCACGCGGTCGCTCATGTAGTTTTTCAGAATTCCGTTTTCAATAAGGACAGTGCGCTGCGTCGGCGAGCCTTCGTCATCGTACTTGAGGCTCCCCCACACACCATCCATCGTCCCGTCGTCAATCGCGGTAAGGCAGGGCTGGCCAATAGCTTCGCCGAGTTTGCCGCAGAAGGGGCTCGCATTGCGGCGGACCGATTCCGTCTCGAGCGGGTGCCCACAGGCCTCGTGGAAAATCACGCCACCAAAGCCGTTGCCCATCACCACAGGCATCTGGCCGCCGGCAATATAGCCAGCATCGAGCATGCGCAACACGCGCTCGCCCGTAATAGACGCCAGTTCTTCGGGGGAATAATTGCCCAGCAGTTCATAGCCACCCAAGGCTCCAGGAGCCTCATGCGACGTCAATCGCTCGGTGCCGTCGGTCGCCGTCACGTTTACATTTACACGCAACCGACCACGGGTCATTTCAAGGTGCAGCCCCTCGCTGTTCATGAGGGTAATAGCCGTGCAGCTATCCACGACACTGGCCCCCACCTGCACAATCTTCGGGGAAAGGGCACGAGCGGCGTTATCGGCGCGGAATAAAAAATCTTGCTTAATGGACTGCCCCAACAGGCGAGGATCCTTGTAAGCAGCCTCGTTAAAATCGCATACCCGTTTTTCGGGAGCAAATTCAAAATACTTCGGAGCAGCCCCGGAAATTCGACCGAACGCAAGCGTCCGGACCAACTTCACGAGAGCCTCTTCGCTATCGTCGCTGGTAAATCCGTAAAGCACTTCGGTGCCATAAAGCAGGCGGACACCAATTCCATATTCGGTCCCCGCAGTCGCCGTCTCGATATGCCGGTCCTTTAAACCCAGGCAAGAACTGCGAGTTTCTTCTTCGAAAATCTCGACAAAGTCAGCTCCAGCACTGCGGCCCGCTTCAAAAATCTTTACGGCAACATCCTGATTCACCTAGACCTCGCCGTTCATCTTCTTGCGCACAGGGATTCCTGCCGCAAGCATTTCGCCCTTGATACCGGGCACCGTATAGTCTCCGAAATGCACCATCGAGGCGACCAGCGCCGCATCGGCAGAGGTCTTGCGGAACAAGTCGACAATGTGGGCAGGCGTTCCTGCACCACCGCTTGCAATCACGGGCACCTGCACCGCCTTCGCAATCCTGTCGGTAATGGTGAGTTCGTAACCGTTCTTCACGCCATCCGTGTCGATGGAATTCAGGCAAATCTCGCCAACGCCCAAGTCTTCGGCCTTCTTGGCCCACTCCACGGCATCAATACCCATCGCCTGGCGGCCACCACGGATAAAGACTTCGTAGCCACTGGGAATCTTCTCGGAAACTCCGACAAACTTCGCGTCCATGCCCAGCACCACGCACTGCCGCCCAAAGGCTTTCGCGCCATCGGCAATAATTTCGGGATGGAGCACGGCAAGGCTGTTCACACTCACCTTCTCGGCACCGGCCAACAAGGCCTCGTGCATGTCGTCAAGGTTGCGGATTCCACCACCCACAGCAAACGGGATAAAGACGCGCTTCGCTATCTGGCGAATCATCTCCATGTCACACGGACGATTTTCCGCACTTGCGGTAATGTCGTAAAAGACCAATTCGTCAACGCCGTCGGCACTGTACTGAGCGCCCATTTCCACCGGGTCACCGATATCAATATTTCCTTTGAACTTTACGCCCTTCGTGACCTTGCGGTTCCGGACATCGAGACAGACTATGAGACGTTTGGTTAGCATAAAAATGGTTAAAAACTACAAGTTCCTGTCAATGACGCCCTTCACGGTCGCCTTGGGCACAGCACCCACAACGTTGTCGACTTCGACCCCGTTCTTGAAGAGCTTCATGTTCGGGATGTTGGTGATGCCGAAACGTCCGCAAATATCGCCCACGCCCGGATCGTCCACATTCATCTTGGCAATAATGACGCGACCGTCGTATTCCTGGGCCAGTTCTTCGACAACCGGGCCCATCATCATGCACGGGCGGCACCAAGTGGCCCAGAAATCCACAAAAACGAGCTGGCCGGAGCCAATAACCTGGTCAAAATTCTCTGCAGTCAAAGCGATTGCTGCCATAAAAATCCTCCACGAATTTTTTTCTAAAACTAGAAAAAACTATCCCGCAAAAAAAGCAAAATCAGGAAATAAGCCTGAAATTATCCACAATCTAGACGATTCCTGCCATGCAAACAGCATTGCGCATCAGTAAAAAAGACGTACCTCGTCGGCCCAGAGAGTCGCACCAACCGATCCCTCGTACAAGTTGCCCAAAGCGCTAGAAGCCATCACGATGCGAATATGCGTCACATCAAAATCATCCGGAGATTCCGTCTGCACCATGTGGTTATCGATACCATTAGTATTCTTGAGTTTTTTGTTAAAGACACTGGATTTGTAAATCGGCGATCCAGCCAAGGGCACTCCGTACTTCAATGCCAGACGAACTGTCTTGTAGCCTGCGCGCGAGGCATCCGTAATAGAAACGACATCCGGGTCATCCTCGCTGGTGACAGTCGTCGCCCGATACCAAGCCGAGGCAATCAAGGTATTCACGTCGCTAGAGGTGCGGTACTGATTTTTGCCCTCGTTGCTTGTACGACTACGATGTTCAAGGATTATGTACAAATCGCAAGAATCTCCCTTGCCCTGGTACTTCACGTCAAATTCAACAAATCTGGGGCGGCCACTGAACGGGCGACCAAAATCAATAAGTTCGTTGCCATCATTATAGCCGGTCAACTTGAGCGTACCAACACCCTTGGGATTAAAATAACCGATAAACATATTACCACTAGCAAAACGACCTATGCCGAAAACGGTAGCATTTATCGACTCCATCTTGATAATTTGTTCATTCTCGTTCACGGTAAGCGTCTTGGTCGAAGAAATGGCGTCGTTGTTTCCGTTGTCCCAGCCGTCGATATCGTTCTTGCGGTCAAACGCATCCTTTACCCAATGGTTGAAATCGCTTCCCGGATACTGATACCCCGCCTGCACAACATACTCGGCAGTTTCCTCGCCATTCGACACAGAAACGCTCAGTCCCCGACTCAAGTCAAAAGCATTCCCTTCAGAAATGCCAGACCCCGTAGCGCCATCAGTAAGTTCAATGTCGCTGACCACGAGATTTTTCAAGTCCGCAAGGTAAGTCAAATTGTCGTAGTGAACATGGAAAACACGGGACCCCCCTTCATCGGCGCTGTCAATTAGCGCCGTATTCCCAGCAATCTTCATCGAAAGCAGTCTTGGCGGAACAGAGACCGTCTCCACCACAGTGACCGACACAGTCCAAGTGGCTTCGGTTTCATCCTCGGCGACAACAACAATTTCGGCACTGCCATCACTCAAGTCCAAAAAATCCTCGGCAGGAGTTCCTTTACGTGCCGCTTCGGAATACTCGGCATCGAAATAGACCTTGGAAAGTTTGGACTCGTACTTGAAAGGCACCGCAAATGAAATCGTCTTTTTTTCAGCATCAAGGTTCACTTCGGCAGAAAAACCGTTAGCAGCATTATCCAGCGTGAATGCCAATATTTCGGCATCGCTCAGTTTCACATAATCCCCGCTCACGGTCCATTCGGCAGTTGACTTGTCTTCGGCAGTAATGATCAACTTCTGCGGCTGCCGCAAGTCCACCTTCGATTCAAGATTGATGTATGCCGACGGCGACACCTTAATGGAAAGTTCCACCTCGGCAAGGTCTTCTGGCTTTTTCATGTGCACAACGACCGTCTTCTTGGACTCATCGATTGTTGCAGCCCTGACCTCGTCCTTTGCAGTCACAGACACGAGTTCCTTCTCATCAGAAACGACTTCGTCCGCTTCCGCTTCAACCACAGTTACATACCACTTTACCTTGGAACCATCCTCTGCAACAATTTCAAACTTCTGCAACTTGGACCAGCTCTTTACGGAATCCGGTTTCGGTGAAATTGATGCCCCATCCGACACGCTCCACGAAGCTACGGACGCCTTTCCCACATCCGAACCATTTTTCAGTCGCACCACAATCGTATCGCCATTTCTATTCGATTTCAATTCATTCTTGAAAATAATTTCAAAAAACTTCTCGCTACTCGGGAGCGTTGACACATCCACATACCAGGTTTTCGAGGCCCCGCTTTCCGAGGTCACCACGAACTTTTGAACCTTGCTCCAATCTTTTACTTTTGTCGGGTTACTATCCAAACTGGACTTGCGAAAAACAAACGCTTCCGAAGTATCCACCATGAGTTTTGAAAGATCCGCACCGTGCGCCAAAATTACATGGATAGTATCTCCCGCTTCACGGGACTCCAGTTGGTCTACAAACTTTATGCCAAACGACACATTGGAATCCAAAACCGCTTCACTGCTAGAGGATTCCGCTTTTGAATCCTTCGACTTTCCAGAAGAACTCGAGCTCCCTTTTTTGGACGAACTTGAAGACGTAGATTTTGCATTACCTGAATTTTCAGAATCATCGCCAGAATCCTCCGATTCCTGGGACGATTCCACATCGCCACCTTGCAATTCAAAAACAATCTGCCAGATTGCGGTCTTGCCGCTTTCCGAAACCACGATGACATAAACCATTCTCGAAGACGGCAAACGGATTTTGCTCCCCTTGCTTAATTTCTCCTTCGAATAAGCAACCTTTTTCGCTATGGAGTCCAATTTTGCAGAATCGGGCGGGAAGCTCCGCACCTTGCTTTCCACAAGATGGAGCGAGGCAAAATGGCTCACCCCTATTTTTTTCACCTTCACCGAATCCCAGACAAAGGAATCCGAAGGGGCAACAAGAGTCACCTGAATCTTGTGTTCATCAGAGAATATTCGAACATCGCCATCCTGATTTTCAAAGACCAATTCGTCTAGAGTCCTGTAATCCGACGCACCAAAAGCATCGTAATCCTCTGTACAAGCGGATAAGGCAAGAATCATAAAAAATAAAACAAGCAATCGTTTCATAATTCACCTTCCGCTAGTAAACCAGTTTAAAATCATCAACGACAAGTTTGGAATTCTCGCCACCACGGTAACGGTCGCTGTTTCCAAGCATTCCCCCGTCAACAATGAAGGCGTATGCCGAAGACGCAAACATCACATGGATAGTGGCAACATTCTCGGCACCCGTTCCCACCGAAAGTCCCGATGCGACCGGATAACTCGAAGACAATATTCCCGAATCACTACCATAGGCCAAGTCTACATGGGCTTTGTGCATGCCAACGCTGGAATTGTCTGTCACAACTCCCGATGCAACCACCTTGTTATCGCTACTCACGAGCATCACATAAATCAAGCTCTTCTGCGGGTAAGTCGAATTGCTGTTATTCACATGCGAATAGGAATAGGTTACGTCGAAGCCTGTGGGGCGCGCACTGAACGGCTTTCCAAAAGACATATCCTCCGAAATGTCCGACGAATTCAGGCTCGGCGTTCCGTCGACATATCCCTGTTCATAAATATCAATGGCCGAAATTCCATCATACGTTCCGACAAAATAAAAACCACCCGCCATTTTCCAGGAGCCCTCTATACCAATCCAAGATCCAGAGACTTCTTTTGTCGAAATCGTCATCTGCGATGACCCAAATTCAAGATTTGCCTCCGACTTAATCTTAATCGAAGACTTCGTCACGGTATTCTCCATTGCATCGCTTGTCGTCGCCCAGAATCCGCTATAGTCGCGAGCATTGAACGTCGTCCCCGGGAGTTGCATTCCGGCAACCACCGTATAAATACCGAGCACACCCAAATCGTCAACAAAAGCCATTTCCACAGGGCGTTCCAAATTGGCCAACGTATCCATCGGCAAAACCCTCAACGTCTTCAAATTCGTTCCGTAAGGGACTTCCACATAAACCTTCTTACCTTCCACACGAACGGAGCTATTTTGCACAGCCACAGCAAAATCCCTCAGGAGAACGGCTTGCTCGGAGTTCGAGGATGACGGAGGACCCACCACGATGATCGGTGGATCGTTCGTTGGGACCTCAATAACCGACGAACTGCTCAATTCTTCCGAAGATGAACTTTCCACCTTCGCCGACGATGAACTTTCCGGCTTTGCAGACGAACTGCTGGATTTCTTCGAAGACGACGAACTTTTCGGCTTTGCGGACGAACTGCTCGACTTCTTCGAGGACGACGAACTCGCCGACTTTACGGAAGAACTGCTCGACTTCTTCGAGGACGACGAATTCACCGGCTTTGCAGAAGAACTGCTCGACTTCTTCGAGGATGACGAACTCTTCGGCTTCGCTGAAGAACTGGACAATTTCACCGATGACGAGCTGGATTTCTTTGTAGAAGAAGAACTAACCGCTTTTTTAATGACAACTTTCCAGACATCTGCAACGCGGTCTTTATCGTCCAGCACGACGATACCGAAGAAACCCGTATCGGGAACAGCGATGTTCTTCCCAGGTTTCACCGAAGACTCCCAATCGACTTCCGGATCCTCTAGGTCGTCGCCCGCCACGATATAGGCGGAATAGCCTTCCAATAAATCAAAGGTCTTTACCTTGACAGAATCCCCATGTTTCTTGAGCGGAGTACACGTTATCGTACGCGATGAAGAATCAACCCCGTCCGATTCTGCACAATCGATTTCCAGCGAACCAACAACAGAGTAAACAGGTTCAATGACCTCGTCCGTGCTGTCACACGCAACGAGCATTGACAAAGCCAACGTCAAGCAAAGGAATATGTAGCCAGTTCTTATAAACATGCCCACACCTCCCTAGAAGAAGTAAACCAAGGAGAAGTCCAAGGCCAACAAGTTTATAGTAAAATTCACAATATTATAAACAAATTCGCTATGAGTCTTATCGTTTTCCTCGACCTCTACGAGAGAAGAACTCAGGCCCAACAAACCCACCGAGGATTCAAAAGCCAACCGGTCCAGCACCATAATGCAAAGCCCCGGATTCAGGCCAAACTTGAACGTCCACATGCGGTTCCTTGTCCGAGATATATCCTCGCCATCATCAGATTGCGAAATCCCATAGGAATACTCGACCAACAAGGAGGTCTCATTGAAAAAATAGAGTATCTTGGAATCAAAGACCTTAAGATAATTCTTGAGGAACGGCTGGACAAAGAACCCGTTACTCACATACTTTCTATGCTGCGACAAATCGACCAAATCTTCCATGAGGGAGAAGTCAATGTCGTACCAGGTCCGAGAATAACCGGCACGGAGGCCCAAAGCCAAGGCGTCCTTTATAAAGTAGCCACCAAAGGCCTCTACCGTAAAGGAATAACCTTCCGCCTCGTAAATTTCCCCAATAATCACATCAAGCGCATCGTCATCTGTTTGAGCCTGGATAAGCGAAAGCGTCGCCCCACTTAAAATCCGCCCCTTCGCAATAGCCTCGTCCTTGCCTATAGGATGGAGGGAACCCAGAAGCCCCCCCTTGTGCGAGGAATCCGCAGGTACAGGTACCGAAGACGAATCTTTTCCAGTCTGAGCCCATACAGAAATGCACAGAATCGGAACAAGCAAAAAAGATCTTAAAGACATAAGACAACACCAGGAGGTTAAACCTTCAACAGAAATGCCCTAGACGAGACAATTCAACCGAAACTAGAACGACCAGATAAAACCGACCGTAAACAGGCCAAGGCCTAGAGCACCGAGGCCCGCGGCAACAATCCCCTTGATATCACCTTTATGGTTTAAATCGTGATTGTCCTTGACCATTTTCTTCGTATCTTCACTTTCGAACGCCGACATGTTGTACGCCTTTTTCTTGTCTGCGGCATCGCTCCAGTCACGTTCGGCCAAGTACCACAACACACCTCCAGCCAAGAAGGGTGCAATGGAGCCTAAAAGCATGTAACGTCCCAAACGGCGTTGGCTACGTTCGGCATTGAAGGCTTTCTGTTCTTCGATGAACGGGAGATCGTCCAATACCGGTTGCATCTCGACATTGATAAAGTTCGGCATGAAGGCTTTGATTTCCGTCGTAATCATCGTATCGCGGTAACCAACCTTGCGCAAGTAGATGTCGAGGCTCGCCTGGGGGTTCACATTCTCGATGACCACATCCGTCATGTACTGCGGCATGATGTTTTCCGTGGGAACCTTGTTAAGGAACACTTCCACAGCTTCGGGGTCCGTATTGAGCGTAATTCGCGTAGACGGGCGCTGCACGGGAATCGAAATCGTGTTTAAGCTGTCCGCATTGATTTTCACGATGGCAGAGCCCCACCATTCTACATCCTTCAAGACCTTCATCACCGAGATGGTGTACTTACCCGGCTTGATATTCTTGATGGTATCGGGCGCCACCTGCTTGAGCGGGATACCGTTAACAAACAGCGAACAGGCATCCGGAGTCGAAAGAACTAGGAGATTCGCCTTTCCCGGCGGATAAAGTTCCATTTCCTGTTCATCTTCCACAACCGGTTCAGGTACCACATAGTTCGAGAGGGTGAGGTCGATCATCGTCCGGTTTTCCATGTCGTAGAGCCTCTTCAGGTCTAGGCGGAAATACTTGATGAACGGATTCTTGTTCGCAGCCTCGATACTGTCGCGGATTTCACGCTGGCGGATTTCCTCTTCGACCTTGGCAATTTCTTCGTGCTTCAGGCGCACATCCTCTTTTTCAAGGGCCGTTTCCAAGTCATCCCCAGAACCGTCATCCGCTTCTGCAGGAGCTTGCGAGTCCTGCCGGGCCTCCATGGAATTCTTAACTTCGTCAGTCATGATGACGCTCGTCGAATCTTTTGCCGGCACGGCATCATCGTCGTCATCGTCTTCTTCCACTTCTTGTCCATTGGTATTCTGGAGGGCATTGTTCTCGGCATCATCAATCGAATTGATGAGTTTCAACTCCTCGGCCGTAGGAGCACGGAGATACACCGTGTCATGCTGGGTTTTCACGTAAATCGCTTCCTGTTCCGCCGATTCCCCCACGACCCAATAGCGAACGGGAACCTCGCGGCACCAAGCCACAATAGCAAACACAGCTAGGATAAATAGGATACGTTTCGTCATGTAAAGAAATATATATAAAACAGAGGTAAAAAGCTAAAATTTCGTCAATTTCGCACAATATATAGGCCCACGGCCTTCGGATGTGTCCGGGAGCACATGGACTCCGAATTCAGTACGGTCCGCCCCCGACGGAATATCGTCGATAGGCGCGACCCGCATAGCGGGACGCTTTTTCAATATTTTCTCTACGACCTTGTCGTTTTCGAGTGGAGAAAGCGCACAAGTCCCGTAAACAAGGGTGCCCCCCGGTCGCAAAGCATCGACGGCAGAAGCCAGCAGCGCGCCCTGTTCCACGGACAATCGCTTTACACGCTTTGCCGACCACACTTCCAAGTGAGCAGGCGAATTCAACACATGCCTGTCCGAGGAACACGGCGCATCCAAGAGAATCCTGTCGTAGGATTCCTTCTTGTGAAGTCCGAATTTCACGCCATCATAGCCAGTCACCTTGACAATCCCGAGCCACGAAGCCGGCAAAGAATTCTCCAACACATGCGTTAAGCGCAAACGTCTATCTGGGGACCTGTCGTTACTTTGTAAGGAACCTTCCCCTTGCAGCATCGAGGCAATCACAAGCGACTTGCCGCCCGGGGCGGCGCACATGTCGAGCACATCCATTCCAGGATGCACGTCCAAAGTTTTGGCCGCAAAAACAGACGCTTCGTCCAAAAAGTAAGGCTCTAGGGCCTCCCCGAACTGCAAACGAACGGCATTGCCCTCGCCCTTCAGGGCCTCAAGCAGAGCGGGCCAGCGATCGCCGTATAACTGCGAGAAGTAGTCGAAAAATTCCATAGCGCAAATATAGTGATTTAGAGGTTAGGATTTAGAATCTAGGGGCTAGGGAGAATATTGACGCACGAAGTGCGTGATTCTTTTCACTAGCCCCTAGTCTCTATTCTCTAGCCCCTCACCTCGGACCTTTGAGATCGCTTCGCTTTGAGCAATGAGGTCGCGAGGAAGTAGGCAGTAGACAGTAGGAAGTGATTAGGTCTAGAGGCTAGGATCTAGGGAGAAATATCACGGCTACGCCGTCTTATATTGACGCACGAAGTGCGTGATTCTTTTCACTAGCCCCTAGTCTCTATTCTCTAGCCCCTCACCTCGTGCCTGAAAACAAAAAACCCTGCCGGTAAGCAGGGAGTTTTCGTTGAGCTACCAGGATTCGAACCTAGACAAACAGAGTCAGAATCTGTTGTGCTACCGTTACACCATAGCTCAATGTGGGCACAACATTAGAAATTTTTTCCCGTCTCTGCAAGGGGTAAAATCCATTTATTTTATGGTCGGAGGGGTATAAGTCATCCCTTGACGCTTCAAATGCCACCCTTCCGGCAGATTTATATCGACTTGGGTAACAAATTCCGAAATCGGCGTTTCCATATTCCGCAGTGTCGAAACAACCTTCGGGTCTCCCGTATAGAGAACCAGGAACTGTTCCCCACTCGGCAGGTCACTCATGGCAATCGTAGCGCAAACCATGTCCCTCACAAAATGAGTCGTGCCCTTGATACCGAGGACCACACTGTTGGCCATACAATTATTCGAAGCATCATCATTCAGGGAATCCAGGACTACGCGGACGTCAGTAAATACCTTGGACGGGCTGTGCAGGGAAACCGTACCCACATTCACGGTATCCTTCTTGTTCTTGATGCTCTTCACGCTCACATAATCGGAAACTCCAGCCTCGCTCACCACACTGTTGCTATCTAGGCGGCGGAATTCCACACGGAAACTGTCATAAGGGAGCTCCGGAGGAATCGGCAGGAACCAGCGACCGTTGCTATCCGTCTGCGTTTCCGGCTTGAATACCAAAGAATCACCATCAGTGAAGTTAAAACCGTACAGATCCGTCACGAGCTGCACCTCTACGCCAGCACACACCTTTCCGTTCTTGCATTGGACCTTGCCGGAAATACGGCCGCTATTTTCCTTTTCCCTCATCAACGTATCGAGAGAGATACTCGGAGAAACGCTCCAAAGGAACGGCCCGACATCAATAGACTCCCCTTCCTTCACGCTCCCCTTGGCCATGGCCCAATTACGGTATATCAAGGAATCGGCTATGCCGCGTTCGGAAAGTTTCGCAACAATCTGGGGATCGCCCGGGCAGAACGCAAGTTTAACCTTGCCCGACGGAATAAGCATCGAGAAGGAATCTCCGGCAAAAACGCTGCGGCTTATCGGCGTACCCGGCACATAGGCCAAGAAATGAGACCCGACAGCCACCTCAGGTTCGGACGATTCCTGGTACAGCAATTTGCTATTGACGATAGAACCCTTGGACAACTGAATTGGTTCAAACGCAGAATCCTTTACAGTCGCCTTCTTCTGATAATAAATTTCGTTCGTAACGGTATCGAAGACCGCAATCTGGAAGGAATCCGCCAAAACGGAATCGACAGAGAACTCTCCAGCACTGTCCGTTTGGAGTTCCACATAGCTGGGTATAGCAAACCCAGAAGATTCACTGGTCATAAGGGCCATGCGAACAGTCACGTTGGCAGCGATCTTGCCGTTCGCACGGGTCACGGAACCTACAATGGGAGACGGAACGGAGGCTGTCACGGTGTTTTCGGTGTCCGTCGCAGTACCGCTAATGCGAACACTTCCGTCACCATCATCGGACGTTGAACAACCGCATACCATCGCCAAGGCGGTAAGCGATACAAGAATAGGCAAGGTCAAAAGCGAACTTCTCATTTTGCCTCCTTTTCTTTGCTCAACGGGAAAAACTGGATGTTCAGTTCGCAAATCATGGATTCGCCTTCGTCGGAGCGGACGATATCCAGGATTTCCTTGCGGAACAAGTCAATCTTGTTGATGATACGCTCCAGCCCCTTGGCCGACACGCTCATCGTCGTGCAGGACACGTTACGCCTTTCCACACTATAGTGGTCGATGGCTTCCTTGCCCAAATCTAGCATTTGCTTCTGGAACTCGTGAACAAACAACGGCGCAATTTCGCGACCACTCGATATGGTTTTGTTCACTGAACGATAAAAGCCGTCAACAAGTTCAATAAGGCCCAAATCCAGAAGCAACCGAACAGCCTGTTTCGCCTGCGGAACCGAAATGCGCGGATTGAGGAACAGCGCCAGTTCGGGAATATTCTTTTCATTAATATCCAAAACAGCAAGCGATTCGCGAACAGCAACATAATACCACTTGCTATAGTATTCCTGCTGGTTCTTAGTCAAAGTCTTCGTCGTCCGCGGTAAGAGAGCGGACATCTGATCGAAAATTTGTTGTTTGGATGCGGAACTTTCGGCATGGGTGAAATCAACCATCAGCCGGAAATACCGACCTTCGCGCTCATTCAAACCAAGTGCCGCAATGAACTTGGTCACCATAGCCGGCGTAAGCGACTTGCGACCTTTAATTAAATCCAGATAAAAACCGGACGAACTATAACCGACCTTCTTGGCGAAGGACCGATAGGAGAAGTAACGTTGCACGGACTTCTGGTACTCGTAGTAGTCCTGCAGGTACTTCCTATAGTTATAGTATGCGTAAACGTTCATCAACATAAATCTAAATTTTTTTCTTAATTCTGGGAACACCTTTTTTAAAAAAATTTTGCCATTTCCGCGTAGATATTGTGCTAGAGAACACTTTGGGAACACTTTTTTATAAAAAGTGTGTTCACTTTCAATTTTTTTAGCTATATTTAGAGAACACCCAATCCCATCCCTCGGACTTCCGCTTAACTCCAAGCGGAAGTCCTTTTGTTTTTACCGTTTCCCAGGGAACACCCAACAGTTTTTTATATTTGGTACATGAATTTCAAGCAGGCTCTTTCCGGCACCGTTTCACGCATCCTCCGTTTCATAGGCATAGTAGCCGTCCTATATATAAGCATGGTTTTCTACCTCGCCCTTACCGAACGCAGGAACGCCTACCCGCGCGCCATTAGCCACAACGAGGCAAGAGCCGCCATACAAGAAACAGCAAAGTCCGCGGAATGTACGCTAGAAGACGGTACGATTCTCAACGGCTGGATTGTCGGCAACAACGATGTTCCCGCACTCCTTTATTATCCCGGCGCAGACGAAGACGCAGCGCAGTTTCTCGCCGAAATGGGAACGACAGACGAACTCAGACTTATAGCATTCAACTATCGCGGAGGCGCAGACAACAAGGGAACCCCCTCCCAAGAAACCTTCGAACCCGATGCAAAAGCCATCGCCGAATGTGCGTCGCAGCTGGCGGGAGGCTCTGTGCAATACCTTGCTGGGCGCGGAACCGGCGCCATCCTTGCCGCAGAACAACTCGGCAACAACCAATCACTAATTCTTATAGACCCCGTAGAAAGCATCGCCGATGCGCTTGCAAAAAAATATCGTTTTCTCTATCCGAAATTTCTCGTCCGCGCGACGCTTCGCATGCCCGAAAAAGAACTATCCAAAAGGCAAAATCAGGTATCAATTCTATTCGACCGCAAAAGCGAACGTGACGGGGCTCACATCGTTTTTAGGATGATTCCAAATTCAAAAGCCGTAGAAAGGCTTGGCGGGACTCTAAAAGAGGCACTTTTAAAAAACATACAAAAGAACTAATTCGTCCGCAAATCCTTATTTTATAAGGGTTTCCGCGATTTGTACGTTCTGACAAAATGTAACAACATTTTTACACAAGTGTGATATTTATCAAAAAAAAGCCGTTTTATTGCTTTTTTCTTACCATGGTTGCAACAAGCGAAAAAAATTATTAATTTATTGCCAAAACAACAAACAAACAAAGAGGTGTATAATGGAAAACATTGTTGTAAAAATGGACATCCGTGGTTTCATCCGTTTCTCGGAAGATGTAGCCAAGGCCATCAAGCTTGACAAGATTGCGGAGAAGGCTCCCAACAAAGAAGCCTACGCCGACATCGAAGTCGATCCGGTTGGCAAGCGCATTTCCATCTTCCCGACGGCCAAACTCAAAACCACTTCCTTCCGTTTCACTCCGAACAACAAGGGTTACCTGCTCTACTTCAAGGGCGCCCTGAATGCCATCGGTGAAGAAATCGCGACGGGAGCCTACTACCTGACCCAGGAAAACGGCAAGTTCATTTTCACTGGCAAGAAACCCTCCAAGAAGAAAGGTCCGTGGCAGGTTCTCGCTTGCCGCAACTCCGTCGGTCTCCCGATGCTCTCCATCGACTCCCGCGGCACCATCATCTTCGACAAGCGCACCAGCGGTGACAAGACCGGCGTGAACACAGCCGTCAACAAGACCATGGTTGCCGAATATGATACCGCGAAGAAGACCTTCAAGCTGACCTTCAGCAAGGACAAGGGCTTCATCAACGTTCGCACAATCGCTAGCCACGCCAACGCTTCCTTCATGGGCACGCTGTCGTCTCACGGCATCGCCCTTCCCAAGAAGAGCTTCCGCACCAGCTGCGCAATCAACGGAAAGGTAATCACGTTCAGCATTGCCTCTCTCGTTGCCGAACAAAAGGCTGCTGCCAAGGCAAAATAAGGCTAGGTAAAAAATGTTTGAAGTTCTCAGCGTTTTTTACCCGACCCACTATAATTTCGCGGCTCTCAGCATCCTCTTGACAATAACCATCATTTGGTTGCTGACCAAGAAAAATTACCGGTGGGCCATCATCCTCCTCGTCATCTTGGTGGCGTTCAATATCGCCATTTACAAGAGGACAGAAGGAAAGACCTGGACTATAAACTTTGACGCCGAAAATACCGAAAGTTCTGAAATGCAGGAGGGCGGAAAAACTTACACATTTTCCGCACACAAGAACTGGACGATTACCGACGAAAAAGGAAACACCTATCACTGGTGCTGGGTCGAAGATTGGTGGGCTGAGTTCTCAAGCATAGACCTTGTTGCCACCATTTGGGGCGATAACAAGAGCAAGAAGATGATGAAAGCTTCCGAGCAACGTCTAAATGAGAACCCACAAGACTAAATCATCATTCAATAGTCATTAACGAAAGTTCACCGTTCTCCAGCCGGAGTACGGTGAATTTTTTTATCCACTCTCCCGGTGAGGCGACCACCCCGTTTTCCACATTCCAGACGCCAGCCAGGTGGTGATGCCCGTGAACGCAGATGTCGCAAGCCTTTTCGCGAAGGATGCCGTTACCCCATTCCAAATACTCGTCAATGGCGATAATTTTATTCTCTCCTGCCTTGCGGCTGCTGCGTCCGACAAAACGAGCCAAAGACATTCCCCAATCCGGATGGAGCATCCTGAAGAGCCAGCGATTAACCGGACAATCCAGAATCTTGCGGAACAGTCTGTATTTCCAATCCGACTTGATGACGCCATCGCCATGAGCAACGTATATCCTTTTCCCCTGGATTTCCAAAATGGTGTTGTCATGGACGTGCACCCCTACCGACTTTTCAAAGAAATCCCCGAGGGCAAAATCGTGGTTTCCGCGGAACAGATGGACAGACACTCCGGATTCAACAAGGTCGGCCAGCGCGCGAATGAGCGGCAAGTGATTTTTAGATATATAGTCGCGATACTCGAACCAAAACTCGAACAAGTCGCCCACAATGACAACGTGGCTTGCACAGCCTTTCCAGGAGCGTAACAACTCGACAAGTTTTTCTTCTCTATGGGGCAAACATCCCGGGGGGTCAATACCCAGGTGAGCGTCCGAAACAAAATACGCAACTTTATCCATCAGGCACAATGTAACAAGATGTACGGGCAATGTCCGTTCGTCAAAATAAAATACTACCTTTTAACGCATGATTTTAACGGAGACCTCACAGAGCATTCCTAAAAAACTCATTGCAATTTCAGCGATGGCGTTTTGCCTGTCTGCTCTAGGTGCTTGTTCCGTCAATCTAGTCCAAGCCGACAGGATATCCATCAGCAGCGAAAGGCAAGAACATCCGTTCTACAAGGAAATCAATTTATACCACAACGGGACAGCCCAGCCCCTGTCCGAAGATTTGAAAAAGGCCTATTCGTCGGCCATCAGCGAGCAAACATTTCCCTCGAATAAGTGCTACGGCAATGCCGACATCCACGTATCAGTTGCCCCCTCCAACAAAGCAGAAGGCAGCGCCTGGTATGTTGGGGCAGCATTCATCCCCCTTTGGCCCGCACTCCCCGTAAACGAAGATTGGACATTCACCTTCTCCACAAAAATCTATTGCGAAGGAGCCCTGGTCCAGAGTATCGAATTCATCGAGAGCGAACACGTCGAAGCCTTCTGGTACGGAATCCTGCGCAGCGATCTTGTCAACGAAGCCGCAACAGAATTGCACCGCAAGCTCATCGAGCGGCTGGCATTCGAATTCCAGGAGCAACGGCAAACCGACCTCAATAGCGCAAGCGACTATTAGTTACTATCTTTTAACTATGCCGCACACCCTATACATCGTAGCGACCCCGATCGGGAACATGGAAGATATTACCTACCGAGCGGTTCGCATCCTGAAAGAAGTCCCCCTAGTACTGGCAGAAGACACGCGCCATTCGCGCATCCTCTTCGACACATACGGGATTACGACTCCCATGGAGCCTTACCACGACTTCAACAAGGAAAAAGTCACTCCGAAATACGTGGAGTACCTGCAAAACGAGGGCGACATCGCTCTCGTGAGCGATGCCGGCACGCCGGGGATTGCCGACCCGGCTTTCAACCTGGTCCGCGAATGTGTCCGCAACGGCATCGACGTGAGGGCAATCCCCGGCTGCTGCGCCATGGTCGCCGCCCTCGTTTCTAGCGGCATGCCCACAGACCACTTTACCTTCCAGTACTTCTCTCCAAAAAAGAGTGCCCAGCGCATACACCTCCTGGAAAAACTCAAGGACGAAGAAGCTACGCAAATCTTTTACGCAAGCCCGCATAACATCGACAAGTTCGTAGAAGAAATCGGCCAAGTCTACGGCAACATCAAGATAGCCCTGATGCGCGAACTGACAAAAAAATTCGAAGAGCACCTCATCGGGACTCCAGAAGAAATTACCGCTCACTTCAAGGCGCACCCACCCAAAGGCGAGTTCGTCCTGATATTCAACCCCCAAGATAAATCAGGCCTCTGAAGCCCTAGCCTAGCAACATGCAGAAACTCATAGAAGCGCTCAAGCCCATACCAAAGATTTACTGGATTTACGCGGCCCTCGTCCTTGTTGCAGAAATTGCCATCTTTGTCAACCGGCCAGACACCCCGGGGCTGTACACGCAAAATATCCAGTTCGCACCCATTGCCGTAGCCGCCGTATTCTTTGTACTTCGCCCCATACGCAAGAACTTCAGGCTTTCGTTCTACACATACACAGCCATAGCGTTTTTCTTTTTAGCCCTAGACTACCTGAGCAAAAGCCACGCCGGGTTAATCCAGATTTCCGTGACGTTCCTCCCGGCATTCCTGTTCTGGATGCTTTTGTTCATTCGCTGGAACTACCGCAAAATTAAAGAAAAGGAATCCAGGCAGGCACTCGCGCTTTCCCTTATCGCGTGGGGTTTCTACGCGCTCGCATTCCCGCCGCTACCACTCGGGCCCGCAGCACCCATCTTGCTCGTCCCGTGGTTTATCGTCCTCAACCGCTGCAAGCGCGGCACAATCATGTTCGCGACATTCTGGTCCGGGATGTTGTTCAACACCATCAACTACTACTGGATCTATAACGTCATGCATGTCGAGACAGCACCCTCCGGGCTCATCCTCTTCGGGCTCGTGCTGCTCATCGCCTTCTTCAGCGTGCACAACGTCTTTGCCGCATTCGTGTACACCTTGGCAAGATCCATAAAAATCAAGGGCAAGCCGTGGTTGCTCGTGCTGTTCCCGCTGTTCTACGCAGGCATCGAAATGACGCGCACCCGCGGGGACTTCAGTTTTCCGTGGAGCCACCTCGGTTACGCCTTCGGCAACCAGCTGGAGCTCCTGCAAGCGCTTTCTATCATCGGCATTTTCGGATACACGACGATAATCATCGCATCGAATATGATTGTCGAAAAGGGAATCCGCCGCGAAGGCATCAAGAAAAAATGGCCGGTCCTCATTCCCGTATTCATTCTGGCAGCCCTCGCCATCCAAGGGTCTATCGTTCTTTCGCGCACCGATGCACAACCCTTCTATATTAAAGAAGGCGACAAGGCGCCGAATATCGCCCTTATCCAGCCGAGCATTGCCCAAGGGGCCAAGTGGAGCCGGGTTCGATTCGATTCCATTGTCGACAAGACGCTCGGGATGGCCTACGACAGCGTCCCCGATAGCACAGACATCATCCTCATGGCAGAAACGGCCATTCCAGACCACATTCGCCGTCAACCGCAAGTCATAAGACGACTGCAAAAACTTGCAAACGACAAAGACGCCTATGTCTTGACCGGGGCGTTGGACCACATGAGAATCAAGAACTCAGACGGCCCCCGCCGGTACGAAATCTACAATTCGTCGTTCATGTTCTCTCCAGGTGGCCACAACGGGTGGCAACGCTACATCAAAAAGCACCTGGTTCCCTTCAGCGAGAGGATTCCCTTCGACGACATCTTCCCCATCCTGAACTATGTCGACTTTGGCGAAGGGGATTTCGTCCCCGGCACCGAGACTCCCGTCTACGACCTCTACCACTGGACTCCGTATATCTGCTACGACGCCATATTCGGCGACCTCGTACGCGAAGCCGCCCGCGAAGGCTCACGGCTCATGGTCAACATCACTAACGACGGTTGGTTCGGCAGGAGTACGGCCCCAGGGAACCACCTCAACCTGGTCCGCTACCGCGCCATCGAGACCGGCATGCCGGTTGCGCGCATTGCCAATAGCGGCATCAGCGCATTCATCGACCAGTACGGCCACTACAGCCATAACACAAATTTGTTTGAGACCACTGTAGTCCAGCGCAAGATGCAGCTAAAGACAAGGCACACGCTTTACGAACGAATCGGCGACACAGTCGAAACGGCCCTGCTGTGGTTCTTCTTAATTTATTTGGTAACCTGCTCTGCCGGTTGCATACTGCAAAGGAAAAAGCTACAGAAGCAGTAACGGCGGCCAATGCCCAGCCTTCGGACGTTCTCGGAACGAAGCCCCGGGCAACAGGTTCTTGAGTTTGAGCGTCTGCGCAGGCAAAACGCACGTATCCTGGCGACCATAGACAACCTGGATATTCCGTCCTTCCCCGACCGGCTCTGTAACACGGGTCTCGGCAAGGTAGTTCAATCCCTTGGACAGCAATTCCTTATTCACCTTCTTGGCAGCAGCCATCCAATCATCTTGCCAATCGCCGAACTCATTTTCGAAAACTTCCGCAAAAGTGTTAAGAGAGGGTTCCGGATTTGTCAAGCACTGCTTGGCCATAAAGCGCAAATTCTGCTGGGTCCATTCCCCGCTATCGTCGCAGAAATCGGCAAAGGGGGAAAGCAAAATCCAATCACATTTTTTCAAGGAAGCAGAACTCTTCATAAGGGCAAGCGCCCCCAAACCCCAACCCACCACGGTCGTCGCTTTATCGATTCCGGGAATGTGGCTGACGTCATCCAGTTGTGCAATCATTGATTCATACGGGACGAAGGTATGGTCGGCCTGCGGAGCGACGTTCACCAGATCGTCCTCCCATATAGCCATATTGCCAGCCCAATCGGGCAACCAGAACCATACTTCTTTCATGCTACCCATCCATTTATGAATTCAACAGTCTATCAAAAAGATATACTGCATAATTCGCAAAAACGCAACACCTATCAAAAAAAACTTTTCAATCCCACTCAGTTGAGGAATTTATTGTAACCTATATTACAAAAAAATACTCCCCAAAACGTTATTTTTGCACATTTATTCAAAAAAAGTTATAAATTTTCAACGAAATAGGGTCGTTGGGTCATTATTCCAACTTGGAAAAATTGGAGTTTTCTTTTTTACTACGAGTTTGTTATGATAAGGCGGTTACATAAGACGGCAGCAAAAATCTTATTTGCATGCATTGCCTTGGGGTCCATGGCAACGGCTTCCAATGTACCGTCTCCGGCCCCAAACGGGGTTCTCTACGACGAAGACCGGTTGCTGAGCGCGCAAGAAGCTGAATTCCTCAGGGCCCTTGTCACCGAAGTCTACCTAAAGACCGATGTCAAAATCGCGGCCGTCCTGATGAACGACTCTCGAACAAACGAGACCTACGCCTACGCCAAGGAAGTCGCCAACAAATGGAGGCTCGAAGGCAGCGACACAAAGGGAATCCTCGTCTACGTATCCATGAAGGAACGCAGCAAGCACGTCATCGCAAGCGAAGGATTTAGTACAAGCTATCCGAATATCGATTTCAAGAAAATTGAGCAGAAAGCGTTGATGCCGGATTTCCGTGTCGAAAAGTACGGCCGGGGTATCGTCAACTTCATCTGGGAAATATCCGGAGAAATCCTCGCTGCAAGCGGCCAAACATTATCGGTCAATCCCGACAAGCTCCTCGCCGACGACCCCTTCCCATGGCAAAACTACATCTTCATAGGGATTGTATTTGCAGGCCTCGTCGCGGCATTTCTCTATGCCCGTCCCAAAAAGAGGCACCTATCCTCGACCAAGCAAGCCGGATTCAACGGGACCTTCTGCAACTTTGAAAATTTCAACGGCGGATTCAAGAGCCGGTAAGGCGGTACACTATGCAAAAGATTCTGACACTTCAAGAACTCAAATCTTCTGAATGGCCCACTTTGCTCGAAGCGGCACTCGGCAACAACCTGGTATCCGCATTCCTGCACGGCGACTGCCTCATGGAAAAGTACTCCCCACTACAAAGTCCGTGGAATATAAGCTTTATTCTCCGGTCCAATTCAGCAGAAGATCTCAAGCCTTTACAAGACCTCGCAGAACGCGCCAGCCGTAGCAACATCTCGTTCGGGTACACGTTCACCGCCGACGAAATCATATCGCTATGGCACGAATTCCCGCTGGAATTTTTGCATATCGCCTACAGGAACGTGGTCATCGCCGGGGCGGTTCCCATTGCTCAAGGCGCCGCTCCCCGTAACGAACTCCAAAAAGAATGTCAAGCGGAACTTCGCGGGTTCCTCATCCAGATGCGACATCAGATGATGACGCCCAAATTCAATTTTAGCAAGACCGCAAAACTGTGGGAAACAAAGCTCTTGCCCATCCTGTACGGCGTGTATTTTTTGCAAACGGGTGAATATCCAGCCACAGCAGACCAAGTCTACATGTACTTGCAGAATATCCCCAACGGGGCCGCGCTATCCACAGGCGGAATCGAAAGCCAGAACGCATATCTGAGTGCAATAGAAACCCTGGCAAATAATCTGGGGGTGTAGAAGCGAAGAGGCTCGAGCGATGAGCAATGAGCTATGAGCGGTGAGCGATGAGTCTTTGAGAGACTAGAGAATAGAGACTAGGGGCTAGTGAAAAGAATCACGCACTTCGTGCGTCAATATAAGACGGCGAAGCCGTGATATTTCTCCCTAGATCCTAGCCTCTAGATCCTAGCCCCTAACCACTATCTCCGTCTTCCACTTGAACGGCCGCCAAAGCGCCCGTTGTCGGAGCTACGGTCGTCCCTTGAACTTCGTTCGTACTGGCGCGGAGCAGGTGCCGGAGAAGGTCTCGGCGCGGGCGCAGGAGCCGCCCTTGGAGCTGGCGAAGGGGCGGTAGCCGGAGCGACTCTCGGAGCCGGAGCAGGTGCAGTTCTGTAACCGGCCTGATTGTCGGCAGCAGGCCTATACAAAGCCGGAGCAGGTGCCGACGAACGTGTTGCCGGAGCGGGCGCTGCAGAGCGCGACGCTGGTGCAGGTGCAGCCGAACGAGCCGCCGGTGCCGGAGCTAACGCTCTTGACGGAGGGGCTTCCCGGTGTGCCGGAGACATTTTCGGCGCAGGGGCATGACGCGGGGCCGGAGCCGTATAACGCGGAGGCGGTGGGCCATATCCCGGTCTGGGAGCAGGCCTAAATCGGTGCGGATGGTGCGGAATCGGGCGGTGCGGATACCACCGATAATTGCGCACATAAATCACACGCGGGCCCCAGTCGAACCAGCAGGTTCCCCAGCCCCATTCTCCATACCATGTACCAAGCCAAACACCGGAACTATAGCGAACATAAGTCGTATAGCCATCGGAGCGGACATAGTAAACAACACGGGGATTGTACACCGGCACGTAGACATATTCCGTGCGGGTCGGTTGAACGACAATAACCGTATCGGCGGCACTGACCGTCACCTGTTCGTTAGACTTCAAGTGGCCGTTTTCGTAGGCCTTGTGACGCAAGCGTTGGACAGCATCCATGACTCCGTCCTTCTGGGCCGCGACAGCATCCCCCAACTGGTCAGTCCATGTGGGGTACTTGGCCATCATATCAAGAACCGTGGGGAACGGAATCAAGGCCTGAACGCTCGGATCGTAAGTCAAATTGGCATCTTCGATGGACTTGGCCAGAGTCTCGCCCTTTTCATTTTTATGGGATTGTGCAAAAGCATTCGCCGCAGGAATCTGGTCACCATAAGTCGAAGCCGTAAGCACATGGACCAACAGAGGGTCCGGATAAAGGGCTATTGTCGAGACAAGTGTATCCAATTCGGCAGGCGAATAATTGGCCTGGCCAAAAGCAAATCCCGAAAAAACGAGGAAAAAAGCAATTCCTTTGCGGAACCACCGAACAGCAAAAATGGATTTCAGGGCGTTTTCAACCATGGAAACCTCCTCTACTATAAAATATATCAATTAGATGATGCAGACCAGTACATGGTTTCACAAAATCCCTTTTTTCGCTCAAAAAAAGCAAGTACGTGGACAACACAACAACATTTTACAACACGTAAACTTGAATTAACAAAGCGTTTTCTAATAGAACATATAAATTTATAAAAAATGTTGGAGGATTCAGTTATGAATAAGTTGGCTAGGGTAGCGGTTTTCGCAAGTTGTTTAATAGGACTGAGCTTCGCGCAAACCTATGACCTCCCTATTATCTTCGTTGACACCAAGCAAAAATGCCTGGACATGAATGTCACCGATAAAATTCCAGCCACAATGAGGGTATTGGACGGAAAAACAAACAGTGTGGCCGATAGTGCCAAGGGTACTCTCTACGATATCGGCATCAAGGTGAGAGGACAGTCCTCCGCCACATTCCCCAAGCCCGGTTACACCATCGAAGTCCACGACAACAAGGGCGAATCCATCGACGTGAGCATGCTCGGGCTCCCGCCTTCCGATGACTGGATTTTCCACGGGCCCTATGTGGACAAAAGCATGATTAGAAACCCGCTCGCCCACTGGTTCTTTAGGCAGGCAGGCCGTTATAGCCCCCGTACCAAGCACTTTGACCTCTATATCAACGGTGTGTATCGCGGTGTGTACGTGCTTATCGAAAAAATCAAGCGCGGCAAATACCGCGTGAACGTAAGCAAGCTTAAAGAAACCGACATTGCCGGGGACAGCCTTACGGGCGGCTACGTCTGGGCATTCGACAAGACTGGGACCAATACCGGTGGCGCAGGCAACAACAACAAGGGCGGTATCGAACAGGAAGGTTTCAAGACTTCCGATGGCTTGAACGTCATTCTGCACTATCCCAAGAAAGAGAATATCCAAAAGCAGCAGGAAGAATACCTGAAGAAGTACCTGAATGACCTCGAAGGCCTCTTCAAGAACGGCAAGAACGGAGCCGGATACGAAAATTACGTAGACCTCGGATCCGCCATCGACTACGTTTTGCATCAGGAACTGACCAACAACGCAGACTCCTACTGGTGCA
>JAEERM010000035.1 GCA_016285835.1 Fibrobacter sp. | reverse complement strand
GCTTACAGTACCCATATTATCCTCTTGTTGATTTTGATTCTAAATTTAGCAATATAATGGAAACATCTGCTAAAGTTTTTACTCAAATTTCCGATTTTTTTGACTATTTGGGCGCCGACCAAGCGGCCAGCATCACCGAGGCCCTCGCCCCCGCCACGCTAGATTCCGACCCGAAATTCCCGTTTATCTGCTCCAGGCACTACGCCGACCTCATCAAGAAATCCGCCGAGCCCGAAGCGCTGATGCGCGAGGTTCTCCCGCTCATGGCAGAACGCGAGAAAGTTCCCGGATTCGTAGACGACCCCGTAGGCGACCTCCCCGCAGGCAAGTCCGACTGCGTCATCCAGAAATACGACAAGCGCGCCCTCGTTGTATCGACCGCCACCTGCGGTATGCGCTGCCGTTTCTGCTTCCGCAAGAACTATCCGTTCCAGAACATTCCCGACATCGCGGGGCATGTGGGCAACTGGCTCGACACGCACACGGACATCTGGGAAGTCATCCTCTCGGGAGGCGACCCGCTCACGCTCGGCCCGGGCGAATTCCGCGACCTCGTAGAAACTATCGCCGTACACGGCTCCGTGACAACGTTGCGTATCCATACGCGGCTTCCCGTAATCCGCCCCGACATCGCCATGCAGCACTTCGAACTCCTCCGCGAACTGCCCGCCCGTTTTGAATGCGTGCTTGTTTCGCATGTGGACCATCCCGACGAACTCGACGAGGAATCACAGATGGTATTCGGACACTTGCGTTTCAGCGGCTGGACGCTGCTCAACCAGAGCGTGCTGCTGAAGGGCGTGAACGACAATGCGGCAACACTCGAAAAGCTGAGCCACAAGCTGTTTACACAAGGAGTCCTCCCCTACTACCTGCACCAGTTGGACCACGCGAACGGAGTCGCGCACTTCGAGGTGGACGACGACCGCGCACGGGAACTCATCGCCGAAATCCGGACCAGGCTCCCCGGTTACCTTGTACCAAAATTGGTGAGGGAAATCGCAGGCGAGAAAAGCAAAACTCCGGTTTAGATGAAAAATTGTCATTGCGAAGGGCGAAGCCCTGAAGCAATCTCCGCAAGTCATCTGGAAACAGGCAAAAGGCTAGTTACTTTATTCAAAAAAAAAATTAGATTAATACAAAAAAAAAGAGCCTGCGGTAAGCAGGTTCTTTTTAGTACCCCCAAGCGGACTCGAACCGCTGTTGCGGGAATGAGAATCCCGAGTCCTAGGCCACTAGACGATGGGGGCCAAATGCCGCTGTTTTCAACGGCGGCACGAATATAGTAAAATTAGTCCTTATAGTAAAGGTCTAAATTGCTTTTTACAGCAGTGCCATTTTCGATGTTGTTGACATACTGATTGAAGATAGAGGAAGAAGCGAAGCGTGCGCTGTTTTCCTTGTCGTCCTTGACGGCGCTCTTGACAGCAGCTTCGTCAGCAGCCTTCTTCGAGACTACCTTCATCATCACGGCACCATCGTTGGCCTGAATGACCGGGCCCCATTCGCCTTCCTTCTGAGCAAGAACAGCACCGGCGAACTTCGGGTTAGAATAACCGAAGCCCTGGACGTAGCCTTCGAGAGAAGTCGTGAGCGTCTGGAAGTTAACCTTGTCGACGGAGATTTCGCTCTGAGTAGAATCGGCGGCCGGCTTGTAGGCCTTCACCTTTTCGGCAACAGAATTGAGATAGTTGGCGCAAGCTTCACCAGCCTTCTTGCGGGCGAGAGCATTCTTGATGTTGGGTTCGGCGTAAGCAAAGCTACGTTCGCCCGGCTTCACAGCATCGGTCTTGTAGAAGATGGCAACAAAGTTGTCGTTCTTGAGCACCGGAGAAACGAGGCTTGCTTCGTCCGGGAGGTTCTCGTTCGGCCAAGCATAAGCGGTAAGGCCCTTGAGGTAGCCGAGCTGATCAATGGAGTTTCCGCGATCGACCCAGTTAGAAGTAAAGACATTGACGTTACGTTCCTTGGCAGCAGCGGCAAAATCCTTGCCGGCATCGACATCAGCCTTGATACCGGAGAGAATCCTTTCGAGGCTGTCGACCGTCTCGGAAGAGGCGTTCACAACGAGGAGGATATGAGCGGCCTTGATTTTTTCGGCACCGGTAGAATCCTGGGTCTTGCCGTAAGACTTGATGATATGGAAACCGAAGCGGGTACGGATCGGGAGGGAAATTGCACCGGAATCAAGAGCATAGGCAGCGTCTTCGAATTCCTTCACATAGGTTCCCTTGGGCATGTAGTCTTCGCTCAGGAGGCCGCCCTTTTCGGCAGAGACGAGGTCTTCGGAAGAGACACGGGCCAAGTCTTCGAACGTGGTCGAGACAGAGGAATCCGTGAGCTGGTTGTAAATGGTCATCGCGTAGTCCTTGATGCGTTCCTCGTCACCGGCAGTGGCGGCAACAGGAATGCTTGCAACCAAGAACCTGGCGGCGTCATCGGCAACATAGAAGCTATCCTTGTTGGCTTCGAAATAGGCCTTGGCATCGGCTTCGCTGATGCTGTCCGCAGAGACTTCGAAAGCGGAATTAGGAACGACTGCCACCTGCAGTTCGACCTGCGTTTCACGGCGGTTCGCAATCCATTCGGATTCGAGAGAAGTCTGGTGGATACCGGCACCGACCAACATCTGCAACTGGCGCATCGGGATGGTCGTATTCTTGAGGTCTTCTTCGAACTGGAGCATCACGCCCCACTGGAAGGCTTCGCGAGTATCGAGCCAAGCATCGTATTCAGCCTTGTTGAAGGTCGAATCCGTGAGGAACTTAGGAAGAGTGGCGATGTAGGCCTGGGCGCGCTGGTTGGCATCTTCCTGGGAAGTCGCCTGACGCTGGATGGAGTAGAGGCGCTGCTGGGCTTCTTGCACCAGACGGGCGCGAACGGCATCCGGGTTACGCTTGAATTCGGAACGGAGTTCCGCGACAGAAGCCCTGAGATCGGCCTTGCCGTATTCCTTCTGCAGGAGAATCTGGCGGACGAGACCACGGAAGACCTCGTTACGGATCTGCGTGTACTGTTCATCGTTGGGGTGAGCGTCGCGGAACTGGTTTTCGACGATCATCTTGACGCGGGAATCAAATTCGGCATACGTAATCTTGTGATCGTTAACTTCCCCGACCGGGTAGCTGTGAGCCTGGTTGGGCACACGGTCCATGGCCAGGAGGCCCACCGCGATACCTGCGGCGAAAATAACAATAACCCACTTGGCTTTTTCATTTATCCACGTTAACATAGAGAAAACTCCATAAAAAATGACGGGCTCAAATCTAATAAAAAAATTATAAATCGAATATAGATATAGCCGTATAGGGCCCTTTTTTTCTATTTATTGGTCAACAAAAACAAAAAGGACACCAACGGAGTTCTTCCCATGTACGATATTTTGGTCCTAGGCGCCGGAATTTCCGGCCTGTCCGCAGCACTCCACGCCGCAGAAAAAGGGCTTCACGTTTTGATTTTAACAAAAGGGGCCAAGCCGGACGGTTCATCGAACTACGCCCAGGGCGGTATTGCAACCGTCACCGAAAAGACGGACAAGTTCGTATTCCACATCGCCGATACGCTGGAAGCAGGCGCTGGCCTCTGCAAGAAGGAACCCGTGAACATCCTCACCAAGAGCGGTCCCGCCACCATCAAACAGCTCGTCAAATGGGGCGTCCAGTTTACGCCGTCCCCAACCGACCACACGCAGTTTGACCTCCACCTTGAGGGCGGCCACAGCCACCACCGCATTCTGCACGCCGCAGACCTCACCGGTAAAGAAATCATGAGGGCGCTCCTCTGCGAGCTCCACAAGCAAAAGAACATCGACTACCTCGAGAACTGCTACATCAAGGACCTCATCTGCACCGGAACCGGCAAGGCCAAGCGCTGCATCGGAGCGAAAATTATCCACCAGAAGACCGGCATTGTCGAGAACCTCTACGCGAAGGCAACCATCCTTTCGACGGGCGGAGCCGGACGTATCTGGCAGTACACCGTGTGCCCGCACGACAGTTGTGGCGACGGCATGGCGATTGCCGCCCGCGCAGGCGCTGCCCTCCAGGACATCGAATTCATGCAGTTCCACCCGACAAGCTTGTATGCCCCGCAGCTCAAGAAGCCCTTCCTCATCTCGGAAGCGGTCCGCGGGTTCGGCGGCATCCTCAAGAACTACAAGGGCGAAGAATTCATGAACCAGGTCCACCCGTTGCACTCCCTCGCTCCCCGCGACATCGTGGCCCGTGCCATTCACAGCGAGATGATGCGCCTCGGCAAGCCGAACATGTTCATCGACCTTTCCGGCCGCACCCCCAAGGACATCAAGAGCCACTTCCCCCACATCTACGCGAAGTGCCTTGACGCCGGCATCGACATTACCAAGGAATGGATTCCCGTCGTGCCCGCAGCCCACTACATGTGCGGTGGCGTGCTCGTGGACACGTGGTCCCGCACCGAAATCAAGGGCCTGTACGCCTGCGGCGAAGTGGCCGACACCGGTGTACACGGAGCTAACCGTCTCGCCTCCAACTCGCTCTTGGAGAGCGTGGTGTTCGCCATCCGCGCTGTAGACAACATTTGCGGAAGCGGATTAACCAAGGACAAATTCACCGCACCAAGAGCCACTAAAAAAGAAAAGGTCTCCTTCACCAAGGCGGCCTACTGGCGCAAGCGCAAGAAAATACTCCAGGATATGATGTGGGCCAACTGCGGCATCGTCCGTACGGTCGCAGGCCTCAACCAGGGCCTCAAGGTCATCGAAAATCTTGAAGGCGATATCGCTGCGGCCATCAAGAACGGCGAAACCGAGAACTTCCACTACCTCGAATTCCTGAACGCCCTCCAGGTGTCCAAGATGATCCTGCTCGCCGCACTCAGGCGCAAGGAATCCCGCGGATTGCACTACATCCTCGACTACCCGAACCTTGACCCGAAGACAAAGCACCAGAGCATCTACCTGAGCGACAAGAAGTAAAATGAGCGAGCCGACGACACCCCGCAAGAACACGAAGCCCTCGAAAATAGGCGGTTACACGCCGACCCAGCAAATCGGTCACGGAGCCATGGGTGACATCTGGCTCTGCCACGACCCCTCCATGGACCGCATGGTTGTCGTGAAGCAGATGCACGCCTCGCTTATGAACCAGGACGACCTCATGCAGCGATTCCAGCGCGAGGCCGTGATTCTTGCGCACCTGAACCACCCCGTCATCGTCCAGCCGCATGCCCTATGGAAGGAGAAAGACGGCAAGCTTTCGCTCTCGATGGAGTTCGTGCAAGGGAAAAGCCTGCGTGAACTCTTGAACAAGGACAGCCGGCCTCCCGTCTGGGCGGTCATGTACATCATGTACGAGATTCTCTCGGCCGTGGGGCACGCCCACCGCGAAGGAGTCATCCACCGCGATTTGAAGCCTGCGAACATCATGATAGACAAGGACGGTCGCGTACGCCTGCTCGACTTCGGAGTCGCCCACGCCGAGACCGAAGACACCGCCCTCACCATGGCCGGAGCCGTCATCGGGACCGCCGCCTACATGAGCCCCGAACAGATTCTCGGATTCGAGATTACCCCCGCCTCCGACCTTTTCAGCATCGGCATCGTCATGAGCGAAATGCTTATCGGCGAAAACCTGTTCCGTGGAGAAAACCTGGAGCAGACCTCCAAGCGCATCCAGAAACTCAAACTTTCCATGAAGGCTTTCCCCGACGACGTTCCGAAGCCGCTCCGCAAGTTCGTCATGAAGCTCCTCGAAAAGAAGCCCAAGAACCGCCCTGTGTCTGCCTGCGACGCAGCCGATCAACTTGCAAAAATGTTACTTCCCTATCCCAGGGATCTCACGCCCTACCTGGCCGACTGGGTTTACAGCATAAGCCAGGATACCGTCTCCGAACTCACTGTCCCCGTCACCCCGAACAGGTCAAAACGCATCTTTGCGACTGGCGCCGTGTCCGGATTTATTCTAGCTTTGGTCCTGGTTACCCTCGCGTACCTCATTTTATAGTATGGGACTTAGGATTTAAATGAACTGGATAGACATAGCAAGCCTCGTCATCATTCTTTCATTTGCTCTAGTCGGGCTATACCGCGGTTTTCTCCGCAGCGTCTTCCGTGTAGTGGCCTGGCTTGTCGGAATTGCCGGAGCCTATTTCTCGCACCTGTTCCTCTCCGATTTCGTCATCGAGAATTTTGACGTGTCTTCCTTGGCGGTCAAGCCGATTTGCCTCATCATCGGTTTTGTCGTGCCGTTCACGCTTGCACAGCTTGCCGGGCATTTTTTGCACACCGCGGTATCCCACACCATCATCAGCAAGCCCAACCGCCTTTTCGGAGCATGCTTCGGAGCACTGAAGGGCGCCATCGTCTGCTTCATCCTGCTCACGATTATCCATTTCTTACCGTTCAAAGACGGCAAATTTAACGACATGCGCAACGAAGCCGTCGCCTACGATACATACAAGAGTTCACTTGAGTTCATGGGCTACCCCACCGGACGCAAGGAAATCATCAAGAAGGCCGAAAAGAAAGCCGAAGCCATCACGAGTGGTATCGCCGAAAAAATCACCGACAAGGCAAAAGACGGTGCCGAGCAAATTGCGGACAAGGCAAAAGAAGCTGCTGTTGACGCCGCAGGCAAAGCCATCGACAAAATTTCCGAAAATGCGACACAGGCCGTACTTGCCAAGGATAAAGCCACAGAAAGTGTTGCAAGCAAAGTGGATTCCGTCAAGACGAAATCCAGCGCCTCTAAGCTTTAGACTTTAAAGATTCAACTTTCGAAGCAAGCGTCTTCGCGCATTTTTCCGCTTCGGCTATAATTTCGCGTTCGCCGTCGACATGGCGGTTCCGCATCAGGAATTTTCCGTCACAAATAACCGAATCGATCAGGCCGGAATTGGCAGCATACACCCAGTTCGACGTGAGGTTGAACAGAGGCGACATGCAAACATCGTCCAAACGGACAAGCAAAGCATCTGCGAGAGTCCCCTCGGCAATGACACCTGCATCAATTCCATAGGCGAGCGCACCCGCACGGGTCGCCATGTGCAGCGCATCTCCAGCAGGGAGCGTATCCGCCATTCCCTTAACCTTGGCGAGCAGCGCGGCAAACTTCATTTCTTCACGCATGTCCAGGTTGTTGTTGGACGACGCACCATCCGTCCCGAGTGCGACTTTCATTTTTGCGGCAAGCATCGCGGGAATGTCAGGAATTCCGCTATTCAGCTTGAGGTTGGAACACGGGTTGAGCACAGCCGTTGCCCCCGATTCCGCCATGAGCGCCATATCGACTTCGGACAAGTGGACGCAATGCGCCGCCACGAGCGATTCGTTCAGCAAACCACAGCGTTTGAGCCATTCCACGGGAGAACATCCATGCTCCTTTACGCACGTTTCCACCTCGCCAAGAGTTTCAGAGAGATGCGTATGCAGAAGCATTCCCTCGTCGCGGGCCACCTCGGTGCATCGTTTCAGCAGGGTTTCCCCCACCAAATAGATGGAATGCGGCATCATGACCAACTTTACACGGTCATTTTCGCCAACATGATTCCGGGCAAACGCGAAATTCGCCTCGATTTTGTCCGGAGTCATCAGGTTTTCGGCCATGGTCACACCAATAGCCGCACGCAACCCCATTTCCGTCGCCACCTTCATCGTGCGTTCACGGTGCCAGTACATGTCGGCAAAGAACACCGTCCCCGACTTGATCATTTCCAGAATGGCCAAGCGGCTGCCGATTTCAATTTCGTCGGGCCCCATCACGGCCTCGAATGGCCAGATATGGTCTTCGAGCCACGGGCGCAACGGAAGGTCGTCTGCATAGCCACGCAAAAGCACCATCGCCGCATGCGTGTGCGCATTGTAGAACGGCGGGAGAATCGCCAAGTCCTTGCAGTCCACCACTTCGGCGCCGGCTAATTCCTGCGCGGGGATATCCTTCGCAATCTTTGCAAAACGGTTCCCGTCAATGAGGACATCGGTCCGGGAATCATTCAGGAAAACGGACTGGAGAAGAATCTTGGACATCGTGATTAAAGCAAATCGGGGTCGATAGTGGGTTCGTAACCGGGCTCAACAAAGTCTTCGGCGGCAATACCACGCTTGCGGGCAGCCTTCATCTGCTTGATGCGCTTGCGTTCGGCAGCCTTTTCCCTGCGCTGGGCAGCAGTCGCCGCCTTCTCGGCATGGCGCTGGGCGCGGGTTTTCCTTTCCTTTAGTTCCGGGAAAACACATTCGTCGAACTGGTCTAGCATTTCGTTATCGGGTTCATCCGCATCATAGCCTTCGTCAAAGCGGATATCCGCATCAAAGTCATGGAAGCCTTCTTCCTCGTCGAACACTGGTGCATCCGCCGGGCATTCCTTCTTCAGGAACTTGAGCACCTTCGCGAAGGGTTCTTCCATCGGGACCTTGAACTTCATCTTCTTGCCCGTCGTCGGGTGGATGAGCTCAATCTTCACGGCCTGCAACAGTTGCGCAGGAGCCATTTCGAGAACCTTCGCGGCAATTTCCTTCATCAGAGGGGGCACGCGGTTCAGACTTTCTTCACGGCCATCATACAGCGGGTCGCCGACTACCGGGTGGCCCGTATAGCGGCTATGCACACGAATCTGGTGCGTGCGTCCCGATTCAAGTTGTAGTTCAAGCAAAGTCGCGATTGCAAAGAATTTCTTCGCCACGTAATGTGTACGGCTTTCCTTGCCGCCCTTCACCACGGCCATCTTCAGGCGGTTTTTCGGGTTACGGGCAATCGGGGCATCGATACAACCTTCCAAATCTCGTGGGCAGCCCCACACGAGCGCATTGTAAGTGCGGTGCAGAGTGCGCGTTTCCAATTGGTGCGCAAGGTGCCTGTGGGCGGCATCGTTTTTGGCCACCACCATGAGGCCCGGCGTATCTTTATCCAAGCGATGAACAATACCCGGACGAAGCGGACCGTTGACCGCCGAAAGGTTTTCCTTGAAATGGTACAAAAGGCCCGCAGCAAGAGTTCCGTTCTGCACGCCGTTGCCCGGATGCACCACGAGATTGCGAGGTTTGTTCAAAACGACAATATCGTCATCCTCGTACACGATGTCGAGCGGGATGTTCTCGGGCTCAAGCGAACTCGCTTCTTTTTCGGGAAGGCGTTCCACCACCACGACCATGCCCGATTCCACACGGAAATTCTTGGATACGGCAGCCCCACCCACCTTCACTTCGCCAGCGGCAATCAGTTTCTGCACGTCGGTACGGGATACATTTTCCATAACACCGACAAGGAACTTGTCAATACGCTCACCGGAATGTTGTTCGTTAACGAGATAGTTCATATTTAGTAGGAAGTGAGAAGTAGGAAGTAGGAAGTGGGAAGTGAAACGTTGTTTGACGGTATTTACTGTCTACCGTCTACTGTCTACTTCCGACTATTTATTACTCTTTTTCGATTCTTTAATTTCTTTATGCAACTTTCTTAGGATAACCGGCGAGAGTATCACCACCGCAACGCCGACGGTCACGAAGGAATCGGCCACGTTGAACGTGGGGAATCGCGTCATGATGAAATCCGGGAAATCGCAGTCGATAAAGTCCACCACCATCTGCATGCGCATACGGTCGATAAAGTTGCCAATGGCGCCACCGATAATCATCACGACGCCCAAGCGCGAAAGGAAATCCCTCTTGTCGATGCTGCGATAGAACCAGAACAGCACACCAGCAGCGATAATCGATATAATCAAGAAGAACACCCAAGACGGGAGAAACGGCAGCAAGTCCTGCGGGCGACTGCTGAAGGCGGCACCCTTGTTGAACACCAACTGGAAACGGACCAGATTGCCAAGCACAGAAATACTTTCATGGTTCGGCGCACCGAATTCGTTCGTAAAACGGTGTATGCACCACAGCTTTGTCAGCTGGTCGGCAACAATACTAAAAATCACCAGTCCCAAATGGAACGGCCATTTATTATAAAATTTCACATCCTCATCGTATTGCATCGTAAACTCGCTAGTGAGAAGCTTTCAGCTTGTTGTAGGTTTCGTCAATCCACTTGTTAGAATAGAAATGACGCATCGTGTTCTTGACAATGTTCTTCACATCGTCCCTTGTTATTTTCACCTTCTTGTCCGAGACAAACACCGAAAGCCCGTCGCCGATGAGGCTCAGGTTCTCGGCAGCCATCAACAGCGGCCACAGGCAGAAAAGCCTTGTACGCATGTTGACTCTCGGAATCAGTTTTGTGTAGGCTATGGCATCGTCAAGATGTTTCCAAGCCTTTTGAACAAGTTCGCCAAGAGCCGCGGCACAAGATTTCTTGTCGGCACCTTCGGCAAACATATCAAAAGAATGTTCAAAGCCATGACGGCGGCAAATTTCTTCGGGCACAAAACACACCCGGCGCCCGGAATCCTCGATGCAGTCCTTCACAATATTCGTGACCTGCAAGGCGAGCCCGAAACTCACGTCTAGCTGGGCAAGCAGTTTTTCACGTTCGGCGCCAATCAGGCTGGAATCGGCAGCAAAGAGCTTTGTCAAAAGTTTCCCGACAATGCCCGCGACATAATAGCAGTACTCGTCCAGGTCGCTCACGGATTCCAACGTGAACCACCCGTTCGAAAGAGCCTGTTCCTGCCTGAGCGCGAACTTGGCCATGCCCCCGCACATCTCGACAACAACATTGCGCACCGGCGCAGCGTACTTCTCGGGAAGTTCATGGAGGAGCGGGACAACGACGGATGCCTGCAAGCACAAGTCCATGTTCGGATCGTCGGAATTTTTCCAGCTTGTAGGGAGCGCATCGACAAACTGCCGGATTTTTTCTTCGGGCAATTCGGCCGATTCAAAAATTCCAGCAAACAGGGAGAGAATACGGCCCTTCTCCGACGCCCCCATCACGGGGTCGTCTTCGACCGTATCGGCAATACGCAGGTACAGGTACGCAAGCAAGATGCTCTTGTGCAACTTGCCCGCGAGGATGTTGATGTTCAGGGCGAATGTCCTGGAAACCAACAACAGCCTGTCTTCGGCGTATCTCCATGCCTCCCTAGAATTCATTCATTGTCTCCGCATAAAGGTCGGGGGGAATTTTCTTGCTCGCAGCCATCGCATGCACGTACTTGCGGAGGCGACGATGCTTTTCGGCATAGCGCAACTTCCTGTTGAAGTTCCACGCCGTCCGGTTCAAGATGTCGGCCTCGATCCTCAAGTTTCCCCTACTGTCACTTTCGTAGCAGGTGCGGCGGTATTCCAAGAAATAGGCAGCCTGCAAAAGGCGCCCGATCTTGCGAACAGCCTTGCGGTACAGGACTGAAGCGACAATCAAAAAGAGCACAGCCGATACAGCGCCGATAACTGGCGGGTAAGCGGTAAACTTCCACACGACCCAGACAACGGAAAGCGTCGATAAGACAATGACGGAAAAAGTCCACAATATGCAGCGGAACCGCAAGAAACCAATGTAGGAGCGGTTTTTCGAGGCAAATTCCGGCAAAAAAGCCCATTTACGCCCTTTCCGCATCTGATTGTTCAGATAAAGCGGATAAGCAACCATGCGAAACCAATAGAACAAAGCAATCCATAGCACCAGGGGGACCCAAGTGACATAATTCAAGAAACGTATCAAATCCATGCCCCAAAAATACTAATTTTCAGATATCTCATAAATTTTATCAACAATTACTCCCTAAAAATACTTCAAAATACTACATTTATTACTCTGGGTGTTGATAGATTCGCATCCTAGTTTTCCGGACAAGGAATATTTGTTTATGCAAGTCGAATGGGAAAGATGCCTTAATTATCTTCGCGGGATGCTTTCGGATTCCGTGTACAAAACATATTTCGCACAGACCAAGCTTGTCAACCAAACGACAGGGCATGCCACAATATCCATCCCGTTCGGACTGGATACCAAAGTTTACTCGGCCTACAAAGACCTGATCCGTCTCGGCTGGCGCGAAACCACCCACGACGACTCCCCCATCGAATTTGATTTCCTTTCGCAAGAAGCCATACCGCAATCCGTGGTCAACGCAGGCGAAAACGTATTCAAGGACTTCGCAAAGCCCAGCGTTCCGCTTTCCAGCAGTTTCCGTTTTGAGAACTTCGTCCCTGGCGACAAGGCCCAGCTCGCGTTCAACGCAGCCCTCGCTGTAGCCCGCAACCCCGACGGCACGCAGTACAATCCGCTGTTCATCTACGGCTCGTCCGGCCTCGGCAAAACACACCTGCTGCAAGCCATTGGCAACTACATCCTCGAAGACGACCCGAACAAGCGCGTTTGCTACCTCACCAGCGAAGACTTCTCGCAGCAGTACATGAAGTGCCTCAAGGAAAACCGCGTGACCGAGATGAGCGACTTCTACCGTAACGAGGTAGACATCCTGCTCATCGACGACATCCAGAACTGGACCGGCAAGTACGAAACGCAGAACGAATTCTTCCTTATCTTCAACGCGCTGCACCAGGCCGGCAAGCAGATCGTGCTTACCTCCGATGCCCCGGCTGTCGAAGTCAAGAACCTTTCCGACCGCCTCGTGAGCCGTTTCGCCTGGGGCCTCACCGTGGACATCCAGCCGCCCGACGTCGAGACGCGCGAAGCCATCCTCCAGAAGAAGGCCGAAGAACGCCACCTCGAAATCAGCGACGAGGTCATCCACTTCCTCGCCGAGCACATTGCAAGTAACGTCCGCTGCCTCGAAAGCGCCATCATCAAGCTTACCTTGCAAGCAAGCCTCATGAACCACGACATCGACATGAGCATCGCCCAGAAGGTCGTCGCCGAAATTGCACCCACTCTGCGCCGTCGCGTAAGTTTGGACGCAGTTCTCCATGCCGTGTCGCAACATTACGAAGTTCCCGAATCCAAGCTCACCGAACCCGGCCGCGGCACCAAGGAAATTTCCAAGGCAAGGCAGGTCGCCATGTTCCTCATGCGTGAATGCTCCTCCATCAGCCTGCAGAGCATCGGTTCGCGCTTCGGCGGCAAAGACCACTCCACCGTCGTACACGCCATAAAGAGCGTCAAGAAGGAAATGGAGACCGACCCGAGTTTCGCCCGCCTCATCGAGAGCCTCAAGAACTCGATTCACGACTAAATAGCCATCCCCCACAAGAAGGAGCCAATCTTCCAAATGAAAAAGACCGGGTCCATTCTTGCGGCATTCATTCTCTGCGCTCAGGTTTTTCTTGCCTGTAGCGATTCGTCTTCCTCCGACCAAATAGTACAACCGCAGCCCACGTCGTCCGAGATTGTCGAGCAGCAGTCCTCATCGTCTGAGCTGTTCTCATCAGCAGAAACAGAGGAACCGCAGCCCGCATCGTCCGAGACAGTCGAACAGCCGACCTCGTCGTCCGAAACGGTACGACCCCACATATACACGGTAGACAGTACCGGAATTCACACCATCGTCATGGGAGACAGTGCAGGCCAACTCACATCCAGCGACCTGTATTTGGATTGCCCGGCAGATTCCTTCCTGAACGAATTTCAAATGGGCGATATCGTGACCGTGGCCATAAACGGATACGACACCCTCGACATGCCGATCGTCGAATCCGCCTACGACGTGCCCATCGCAGGTTTCGCTCTAGTCGCCCTGAAGGGTTATGATTATCTCATCTTGTCTGTCCATTACGGCCACTTGTCAAACATTCTTAAGATAACCGATGTTGTAGTTCCCATAGAAGTATCCATATCCATGAAGGAAAAAGGCGGCTTTCTCTTCGGCCTTGAAATGCGCAATGTCCAGAACATGGACTACTATGCAGAAATTTATCCGGATCTTTCAATCGAAGAATTTGCAAACTTCAGGGAAGTCCGCACCACAGGCATGGGACAAAACAGGCTCTATCGTTCTTCCAACCCCATTGACCCCGGTCTCGGCCGCAATCTCTACGCCGACTCGCTCGCGAAAAATGCGGGAGTCACCACATTCATCAACCTGTCAGATTCAGAGGAGTACGCCAGATCCTGCCAGAGCTTCGACAGCTCCTATTACTCGACGCAGAACGTCATCTTTTTGAATTTACCCGTATATTTCTATTCGCAACATTTCAAGGATGGAATTGCAAGCGGGTTCCGCTACATGATTGAACACGACGGGCCATACCTGGTGCACTGCACCTTCGGCATGGACCGCACCGGTTTTACGATTGCCGTACTGGAAGCGCTGATGGGAGCAACCACCGAAGATATCCAGGCAGACTACGCAAAAACATTTAGCAACTACTTCAATGTCGTCGACAGAATGCATGTCGCCTTGAACGAACAGCAAGTAGATTTTTTCAGGGCTGTCGTCATAAGAAATCTGAAGGCCGTCTACCACGCCGAGGGAATAGAAATTCCTGACACAGGCACAATCGACTGGGCCACAGCCACAGAAAAATACCTGGAAAAACTCGGGATGACCCAAGAGGAAATCTCCGCATTGAAGGACCGGCTAAAATAATCCATCATTAAAGAAAGCCTCGGGATTAACCCGAGGCAATTTTCTTTTGCTTTGACGCCAGACAGAATAAATTACTTCCTACTGTCTACCGTCTACTTCCTACTATATTACAAGCAGTGAGCGCGGAGGTCGTCGTCGCTCAGAGTGCTGAGGTATGCAGGCGGCACATCGAGGACGGTGAAGCAACCGGTCTTGCCGTCGTTAGCCTTCATGCGCAGAGCGGCACGGGCGTAGGCCACGAGAACGCTCGTCGTGAATTCCGGGTTGGAATCGAGCTTGAGGCTGTATTCGATCACGTGCGTGTGTTCCTTGTTCATGCCGGTCTTGCCGGTACGGATCACGAAACCACCGTGAGCCAGCCCGCTGTGGTTCTTGTTGAATTCTTCTTCGCTGATGAAGTTGACCGTGGTGTCGTATTCATCGAAGTAGTTCGGCATCGTCTTGATGGCGTTTTCGATGTAGGCCTTGTCGGCACCTTCTTCGGCAACCACGTACACCAGGCGCGTGTGCTTCTGGCGAGTCGTGAGTTCCGGCATGGAACCGCTACGCACGGCTTCGAGAGCGGCTTCCACCGGGCAGGTGTACTGCTTAGCATTCTTCACACCCTTGATGCGGCGGACTGCGTCGCTGTGGCCCTGGGAAACACCCTTGCCCCAGAACGTGTAGTCCTTGCCTTCCGGGAGAATGGACTGGGCGTACACGCGGTTCAGGCTGAACATGCCCGGGTCCCAACCAACGGAGATCATCGCGATCTTGCCGGCAGCCTTGGCAGCAGCGTCGACGGCAGCGAAGTGCTGCGGAATCTTGGCGTGCGTGTCAAAGGAGTCGATCACGTTGAACATGGCGGCGTACTTCGGGGTGAGCACCGGCAGGTCCGTAGCGGAACCGCCACAGATGATGAGCAGGTCCACCTTGTCCTTCCAGGCTTCCATTTCAGAAACGTTCAGCACCGGAACGCCAGCCGTCTGGATCTTGACCGTAGAGGGATCACGACGCGTGAAAACGGCGACGAGTTCCATATCCGGAGCCTGCTTCACGGCGCATTCCACACCGCGACCCAGGTTACCGTAACCGAGAATAGCAATCTTTGCCATAACAATGTCCTTGTTTAAAATTTTTGCGGATGAAAATATAGGAAAGTAGGAAGTAGGAAGTAGGAAGTAGACAGTGAAATTCATGTCAAAATTATAGGATGTAAAAGGGGGACGCCTCCCCCTCGCTTCAGCTACGTCGTCATGGCGGGCCGCGACCCGCCATCTAGCCGTATCTTCCGCTACCCCCTCACCTAGGGGCCCAGCCCCTAAAACCCCAGTTTCATGGATATTAGCTTGCTACAGTTTTCCGAGATCGCGAAGCATCTTCTCGTACTTGTCAGCACGAGCTTTTTCTGCGTCAGCACGGACTTTTTCTGCGTCAGCACGCTTTTCTGCTTCGTCAGCACGCTGGCGTTCCTGGTCAACGATATCGTCAATTTCTTCTTGCCAAGTCATATAGCGCTTCCTCGTTTCGTTGTCCGTCTGGTACCACTTCACCAACCGATCGATGTTTTCGGTTTCCGGAGAGATTGGCTTCTTGGTGGCAAAATACTCCAAGTATTCCCGAATCGATTTCTCGGCGACATCACGGTACTTGTTAAATATATAAAAGTTCTTGAAACAGTGGTCCCCTAATACAATTTTCGGATTGTCGACTTCGATATTCATGAACCTGTACACTGCACGCCCATGCCCAAAAATGTCCTCGGGACAAAGAAAGATGATGTAAAGATCCTTTAGGTTGCGGTACTTTTCACCCCTGCTCAACGCCTCACTGTCGCGCATGGCCTGGTAGTAGCGAGTGCGTTTGGGTATTTCCTTGGTATCGTTGGGCCAGTTTCCTTCACGAAGACGTCGAAGCGGACGCCCTTGTGTACGGGGCTTACATCGACAGTCTTTTCCGGTTCGGGTTCCTTGATTTCGTGAATCTTAATGCCGAGAACCGCTTCAAGGAAGGGCTTGGCTAGTCATTTGAAATGACAATATATGACAATCAAAAAAAATTATATTCAAAGTATGCAAAAATACAATCCCAATAAAAGCTATAACTTCCTGAACATGGTCCCACCATGGTCTAATTATCATATAAAGACGAACGAAGAAATCCACTCATCTGACGCGTTAAGAACCCTTTTAAAAAATTCAGCATCATTTCCGCAGACTTTTGACACTTTTCACGACTATGATGGCCTAACAGACGTTTTGCAAAGAACCGCAAACGGGGAGGGTATAAAACTTTTAGGCAAAGCCTACAACTTCATGAACGGAGAATCAATCGGTTTACATTTCAAAGGGTCATTTTCTTTTGACAACGCAATACAGCTAGATGTAGAACAAATTCAGAACGCTATTGAAGATTGGCTAAATTGGCAAAAAGCACCAGAAAGCATCATGGGCTTATCAACAACCTTTAAGATTAACACAAAATCGCTTTGCGTTTTTAAAGTTTTTTCTAATGGTTACTACCGTATCGTTTATAGTTTTACGGCAAACATACAAATTAAGAGTCCAATTCTTATCCCAAAAATTGAAGACTTTAATAAGATTGTGACATTTTGGTCCCGAAAAAGCCAAAGAAGCCCAAAACTGGACAGAATACGCTGGAAATTTCTGTGCACTTTGGCCACCTATGGTAATCTATTGCAAACAGAAAGCCAATATGAAGCTACATATCGAGGAGAAATTAATTATGCACTTTATCGCCCAACAATCAACTATAAAGAAAATTTAATTGAATATCAAATAGAACGGCTATATCGTGATTCGCGCTATAAAAGATCTTGGTCCTATCTATCCATCGTTCCTTTAGCAATCATTGCTGGTTATGGAAAGGAATTTAAACCGTTATGGGAGAAATATGGCCCTAAAGACGTAATTTCATTTAATTTATTAGAAGGTTGGGAGCTATCTTACAAAGAAACATCAATGTCCGTTAAGTTTTCTTTTTGGCTTCGAGAAGGTCCTCTAAAAAACGTTCTTGAGTCGCTTCATTCAGCAAAGAATTTTTTAACAACACAATGTGGCGTACAACACTTTTATAAGTCATATATTTTTTCTGATAAGGGGTGGAAAACAAAGAAACCGCTAAAAATTTCTTTATGCATATCCGACGAAGCAGAAGTCTCTTTTGAGAGCCAATGTAAAATACTAAAAGACCAAGTTATCTCTTTTCTAAACGCATATGAAAAATTCTTAAAAAAATTGTACAAAAACGAACCCAACGTAAAAATCACCTGCAGCAATATTGTACGCAAAATAGCTCCTGCATATTGCGAACGGATTCGCAAGGAGCCTCAACTTTTTCTCAATTCGCCTATAGATATTGTCGCTGATTATGCTAAAGATTTGATTAAGAAAAGCTTTTAACACTTTGGGCCATTTTAAAATTATATATTTGACAGAAACGTAAATTTGGAGAAGTCGATGAAGGCAACCGAGCAGCAGGCAGCAGCAAAAAAATTTGTCAATGAGTGGTCCGGCAAAGGCTACGAGAAAGGCGAATGTCAGAAATTTTGGCTGGATTTGCTGTGCAATGTGTTTGGCGAGCAAGATTTTGCGGACTTCATCTTTTTCGAGGAACAGGTCAAGGATTTTACACAATCCAAGACCATTACAAACTTTATTGACGCCTGCATTCCCTCGACTCATGTAATGATTGAGCAAAAGTCGAGCGGCAAGGACTTGCGCGAACCTATTAAACAGTCAAATGGTTCGTTTATGACACCGTTCCAGCAGGCAAAGAACTATTCTGCAAACTTGCCCTATTCCAAGCGTCCCCGCTGGATTGTCGCCTGCAATTTTGACGAGTTTTTGATTTACGACATGGAACGCCCCGATGGCGAACCGCAGCAAATATTTCTGAAAGATTTAGCAAAGGAACTTTACAGGCTACAGTTTCTGGTCGATACCAAAAGCAAGCACATTCGCCGCGAAGAAGAAATCTCCCTGAAAGCAGGTGAACTCGTTGGAAAACTTTACGACGCACTATATAAAGAATACATTGATCCAGACGAAAAAAGCCTGCGTAGCCTAAACATTCTCTGCGTGCGCATCGTATTCTGTCTCTATGCCGAAGACGCAGGGCTTTTCGACACAAAGACGGCCTTTGAAGACTATATACAGAGTTTCAAGATTGAGAACGTACGCCGCGGTCTTATAGACTTGTTCAAGGCTCTCGATACAAAAATCGAGAATCGCGACAAATATGAAACAAAATTAAATCCTTTCCCCTACGTGAACGGAGGCCTTTTCGCATACGAAGACATCGAAATCCCGAATTTTTCTCAGGAAATCGTTGATGTTATCGTGAACCATTGCGCTCCTTTCGACTGGAGTGAAATCAGTCCTACCATTTTCGGAGCCGTATTTGAAAGCACTTTGAACCCCGAGACACGTCGTAAAGGCGGCATGCACTACACCAGCATCGAGAACATACACAAGGTCATTGACCCTTTGTTCTTGGATGACATCAAGTCTGAATTCTCCGAAATTTGTGAAACAAAAACCGCTAGGATTAGGAACGACAAACTAGAAACATTCCAAAAGAAGATTGGTTCGCTCAAGTTTCTTGATCCAGCCTGTGGTTCAGGCAACTTTCTTACAGAAACTTATGCTAGTCTGCGTAAAATCGAAAACGAGTGCATCAAGTTGCGACTCGGCAAAGAATCAGCATTAGACGTTTTTGGCGAAGAATTCAAACCACAAGTAAACATTGAACAATTTTATGGAATCGAAATAAATGACTTTGCCGTGACGGTGGCAAAGACTGCGCTATGGATTGCCGAATGCCAGATGATGGAAGAAACTTCCAAAATTCTGAATCGTAACCTTAATTTTTTGCCACTAAAAAGCCATGCAACCATAGTGGAAGGTAACGCGCTCCACATGGACTGGGAATACTTGAGCGAAGAACCTCACCTTGATTTGCTTTACACCGATAAATTAAAATACTACATCGTCCCAGAAGATTTTGACAATAGTTCTCTACACGAAAAATCCGCGAAATACGAGGTTTCAAACGAACTGCACGTTGCAACAAAACAGGTGGAACAAGGTAAATTAAAGCCACAAAAGATTGAAAAAATCCAATACGACTACATCATGGGCAACCCACCGTTCGTGGGCGCAAGGTACATGAGCAAAGCTCAAAAGGACGACTTAATTTCCGTATTTGGGAAAAAATGGCAAGGTGTTGGAGATCTAGATTTTGTATGCGCTTGGTACAAAAAAGCGACTCCACTATTGCAAAATGGACATACAATAGCAGCATTCGTTTCAACAAATTCAATTGTTCAAGGAGGTTCTGTAAGCAACTTGTGGAAGCCTCTCTTTGAAAAAGACCATGTACACATAGACTTCGCGTACAGCACTTTCCGTTGGGCATCCGAATCAAGTTCTATGGCACATGTTCATTGTGTCATTATCGGATGTTCTGTCAGAGAATCCTCAGTTCCTAAACACATTTACAGCTCCGATGGGGCAGCAATAGTTGCAAAAAACATCAACGGCTATTTGCTTGACGCTCCGAATACTTTCATTGAAAAACGCTCCAAACCCATTTGCGACGTTCCACAAATTTGCTTAGGAGGACAACCAATTGATGATGGAAACCTGATTTTAACGTCAGAAGAAAAAGATGAAATCATCAAAAAAGATCCGCAGATAGCAAAATTCATTCGTCATTACATGATGGGAAAGGACTTTATAGACAGGAAACCTCGTTACTGTCTTTGGCTACAAGGAGCAAACCCTGCTGAATTTCGCAAAAGCCGCGAAATAATGAAGCGAATCGAAAAGGTTAGAGAATTCCGTCTCGCCAGTGACCGATCAAGTACGTTACGAGCCGCTGAAATGCCGTATCTATTTGGAGCGCCTTTTGAATGCGAAAGTAACTATATCGCCATTCCTAAAGTTTCCTCAGAAAAAAGACAGTACATTCCTATTGATTATCTTTCGCATGAGATTATTCCAGGCGACAAACTTTTTGTTATGCAAAGAGCATCACTATATCATTTTGGTGTGCTAACCTCCAAAGTCCACATGGCATGGATGCGAACAGTTTCCGGAAGATTGAAAAGCGATTATAGCTATTCAAACACCATAGTCTATAACAACTTCCCATGGAACAATCCAAGCGACACTCAAAAAACAAAGATTGAAGCAACAGCACAGGCCATTTTGGATATTCGCGCAAAATATCCCGACTCATCTTTGGCAGACCTCTACGATGAATTAACAATGCCAGCCGACCTTCGTAAGGCTCATGCTGAAAACGACCGAGCGGTCATGGAAGCATATGGTTTCAAAACCAAGATGACCGAAGACGAAATCGTAGCCGAACTATTTAAGATGTACGAGAAACTTGCGAAATAAACCCCTTAAATTCCCGTACTTCCAAATCCGCCGCGGTCGGCGCCGTCAAGCGAGCCTTCTTCGAAGGTGAGCGTCGGCTGGATTTCCATGATGCGGAACTGCGCGATGCGGCTTCCCTTCTCGATGGTCACGTCGCGGGTGGCGTAAACGGGCATTTTCCACCAGTCATTCGCGCCGCAGTAGCTCGAATCAACCACGCCCACGGAATTTGCCTGTAAAATGCCAAAGTTCTTGAACGTGGAACTGCGCGGAGCAATGTGCGCCTCGTAGCCCTCGGGCAACTTCATCGCCACACCCAAGTGAATGAGTTTGAACTCGCCCGCCTTGAGCGTCATGGTCTCCGCCGCGGCAAGGTCAATCCAGTCGGACTTGCCGCCAATGTAAGTGAGTTTCGGGATGGAATCGTCGAGATATTGAATTTTAATCGTCTTTGTGGTCATAGAGCCCTACCGAGTTCCCGGCATGAACATATCAAAGTCGCGCTGGATTCTTTCACCATTCGATTGATAAAAATTATCGCCCAAATAGTAATCACAAATAATCTCCCTCATACGAAGAAATTCCTTGAGAGAATGCTTTCCACGCTGAGCTTCAATAGTCAAATCAATCAATTCCAATGCACGAAAAACGGCACGTTCCGTCTGTTCCCTATTACACTTCCCTTTCCAGCGGTTTGCACGCGAAATTTCGCTTCCAATATTCAACATCTGGAGAGAAAGCGGCATCTCAGCCCATCGGCCTGCAGCCATGCTTTTATGCTGAACATTCTCTACTTGCATAACGAATAAATAATCTCCGCAATAGTATTTCTAATACCAGGATCTTCGACGCCACGGCTCCGATTGCCTTGATTTGGACGGATATTGATAAGGGAATCAAATTCTAAAAAATCCTCACCATCCATTTCTGGATAAAGGTTGAACCCCCAAAGATTTTCTTGCCGAGAACCGGATTCCAAAAGTAATGTTTCCAAATCTGCATGCATTTCGGCATCAAGGGCAATCTTCTTTTCAGCAACATCAACAACGCCTTTGACCATATCGCCAAAGTAATGAGTCTGCAATTCTAACAATATTTTCTTGTCAAACGGTTCAGAATAAACAACCATAAATGCACCTTTTTTTGCTAATATAACAAAAATAAAATTACTACAAATTAATAATCATGCTGCCACCGGAAACGTCACTATTGCTACAAGGAGGCATTTGGATTTTGACAACACGGTTGCCTTCGCATGTGTAATATATCCAAGTGTCTTGATCGTACATTGTATTGCCGTTCGGGCAACTGTAATTGACATGTTCCATGTTCTTGAGCGTAATCGTCGCCATACCGCTGCTATAACACTGTTCGGCAGATTCTGCCTCCTGCTCACTGGAGGATTCAGCGCTACTCGAAGATTCTTCGGTTGATTCAGCGGCCTGAACGCTAGACGATTCAACACTGCTCGAAGACTCTCCAGCAGGCTCGGCCCCCTGAACGCCAGAGGACGACGAGGTTTGCGAATCATCCGAAATGACCGAACTGCTGCTCGTGTTCCCCGGTTCATCGGCCGGAGCGGAACTGCTACTGTCGTCACCGCACCCCGTAAACATCGCCGCACCGCATAAAACAGCTATTGCGATAAAAGCCGTATAAGAAAACTTTGCTTTGCACATAGAAAAGTATATACTCCGTTTCATATCTATAAAATCTATATTAAAAAATAAAAAAACATAGCCCGAACTAGAACCTCGTGCCCCGAGCCTCGCGCCTCATTCTTTTTACACAACGCAACACTCTGTTTCTTGTTTTTGCACGATACCATAGGTATATTTGAACCGTAAACAAAAAAGGAGTTTAAATGCAGACCTACGAAATCCTCAAGAGCATCCGCGAAAAGCACAACCTCACCCAAGACCAGATGGCCGAACGCATCGGCGTAACCCGACAGGCCGTAAGCCGCTGGGAAACTGGCGAGACGCAGCCGAACACCGAAATGCTCAAAGTTTTGTCAAAGGAATTCAACGTTTCCATAAACACGCTGCTCGGTGCCCCGCGCCAGCTCTTCTGCCAGTGCTGCGGCATGCCCCTCGGTGACGATGCGATCATCAGCCGCGAAGTCGACGGAAACTTCAACGAGGATTACTGCAAGTGGTGCTATGTAGACGGCAAGTTCACCTACACAAGCAAGGACACTCTACTGGACTTCATGCTTTCGCACATGCCTAACCCCGAAAACACTCCGGATGCAGAAAGGCGCAAGTTCTTCGACTCGCACCTTTCGCAATTAAAGCACTGGGCTGGGTAACCGCGTCAAATAACAGCGTCAATCTTTTCGTTCCAGTGGTCCGTGGTTTCACGGGCCACTTCGTTTCCGCAGTCGTAGATGCACAAAAAGCAGATTTCGTTCACGACTTCGTAATCGGAGCCACCATTGAACACGTTCGCATTGCCATACTCTTCGCGGTCTTTCCACAAATAAACTTTGCACTGGAATTTTTCGGATTCAGCCTTGCAATGAGCAACGAGAACATCTTCAGTGAGGTCAGCGGCACACGAAATCCCTAATGCCAAAGGCGAAGCAAGGATTTCGGCAAGCGTGATGATTCGCGTGCCACCCGCCGAAAGGATTCGTCCTGCAATGTTGAATTCGACTTCCATAACTTATTTAGTTTCAGCAGCGGCTTTGGCAGCCTTGTCGGCAGCCTGTTCCAAGCGGGCAGGCTTTTTCGCGAGGTTACGGATAAGCCCGAACAAAGCGGAAAGTTCGTTGCGTGTGGGATGCAGACGTTGCAAAAGCGTATTCAAAAAATTATCGCGCCACGACTGGTCGTGATACTGCCCGGTCAGATAACGATCCAGGAATTTCTTGAAACTGTCAATCTGGTCGATAGTCGCCGGAGCTGTTTCGCAGGCCCCTTTGCTCCCGCGCTTCGCGCGTCCTTCGCCGTTCGCAAGCGCTCCGCTACGGCAAAGTTCGTAAAGTCCCACAGTCACCGCCTGAGCCAAATTGAGGCTCATGAGGCCCGGCACCGGAATTTCGCACTGATACGTGCAGGCGTTCACTTCTTCGGTTTCGAGGCCACAAGATTCTCGGCCAAACACAAGCGCAATGGTCCCGTTTTCGGGCAAGAGTTCCGAAAGCCCGGGCATCATCGTATGCTTGATGGCTGACCCGTAAATACGGCGGCTGAACGCGATGGCACAGGCACAATCACCAATGGCATCCTCGAACTTGTGCACAATAGTCGCCTTGTCCAAAACCTCGTGACTGTTAGGAGCCGTATGGTAGGAATTCTCGATTACCTTCTCGCGCCTCGGATAAACAATATACAGTTCATCGAGGGCGTAGCAGTGCATGGCGCGGGCAACAAAGCCCACATTGTGCGGGTGTTCCGGTTCAACAAGGACAACTCTGAATTTGCGCATAATTTTATAGATACAAACAATTAATAGTTACGCATTACCATTTAGCCAAGGCATTGGCGATAATCAAATCTTGCAATTTTTCGATAGCGCGGGCCTGACCATGACGGTCTTCGGACTCGTTCTTCTGGATATCGTAAGTTCCGTCGGCCGAAAGTGATGTACTTTCATAAATGATGCGTTCTTTAACATTATCGTAGAACTTCACGCTCACGCGGAGCGTCACACGATAAGTTTCCACGTCACTGTTGCTGTTATAGTTCTCAGGCTTGTTCGTATAGCTGAGGAGCGTTATCTGGAAATCGGCGTTGGCCTCCTCGTTCACAAGGCGCACACCACCCGCATTCTTCTTGAACATGTCCACGACAGCCGTGTGAATATTGTTCGCAAGCACCGGATCAAGCGTTTTGTCCTCAACCTCGTGTATCTGGACTGTCTTGATATGGCTCGGCAACGTAGACGCCGTAAAACTGTAGCAGCCGGACAATAGGCATGCAAACATGGCAAGTACTACAAAAAACAACCGAGACTCATTCCAAAAAAGCATATTACAAATTTAAAAAAAAAGAAGAATTTAGAATCACGAATTAAAAAAACACTCCCTTGCGAGGAGTGCTTTTTTATGTTACTAATCGATTGATTTTAGAGAGCAGTCTTGAACGTCCTGCTACCGACCTTCACGATGTACACACCCTTAGCACCGGTGTAAACCTTCTGCTGGTTTCCGAGACCGCGAGTCGTTTGGACGACATTGCCAAGGCTGTTGAACACGGTGATCGTCTTGCCCTGGGCATTAGAGACCACGATGTAGTTGTCAGAAGACTTGTAAACAGAGACCAGGAGCAGGCTCGGATCCTTGGGCTGGGCGATTGCAGCAAACTGACCACCGATTCCGCTAGAAGAAGATCCAACAGCCAAGCCGCCAATGCTAGAGGAAGAACCAACAGCCAAACTGGTAATGCTGGAAGAAGAACCAAAGCCGTGATGGTGGTGGGAACCGCTAGAAGAAGACCTATTTCCACCCCAGAAACCGCGACCAGAAGAAGAAGATCCCGTCGCGACGCCGGAAGACTTCGGTCCCGTGACACCACTGCTGGAAGACTTAGCCACGTCAGCCGAGGAGGCGGGAGCGGCGGAAGAAGATTCCGGCTTGGTCTCACCAATTTTTCCATCCACAGACCACTGCTTCACAAAATTCCAAATATCCGAAACTTCGTTCTTAGAGGGCATATGACCACGGCCTTCAAGCTTCATGTGCTTGATATAGACACCCCCATCACAGGGGCCCCAAGTGTACATCGTAGCCTTTTCTCCCTGATGCGGGTAGTTATCCTGCACTTCCGCCTGAGAAGGACAATTGAACTGGTCACGGTAATTCTTGAGGAATCCTTCAACTTGGTTATACGGAAGAACATCGTCGGTCGTTCCATGCGGATGGATAATAGGAACAGGACGCTGAGCCTTCGAAGCTCCCATCACGTTTGTACCGGAAGTGGGCGCATAGGCGGCAATCTTGTCGGCAATCTTGCTCATGGCATTATAAGTAAACATACCTCCCATGGAGAAGCCCGAAAGGTAAACGCGCTTTTCGTCGATGTCGTAGTCCTTGACCATCTGCGCGATAATTTCAGTCATCCATTTGGTATCCTTGTTGCCACTGATATCCCAAGTGCTCATCTCCGTGCCGCCCCTCGGATAGACGACAACAAAGCCAGCCGTATCAGCAACGGCTTCCCAATGGGTATTTTCTTGCTGATAATTGGGGTCCTGATTCATGCCATGGCACGAAATGAGCAACGGGCTTTTGGCCTTGAGACCTGACGGGGCATAGACATGAATGTCTCTCCCCGAAACTGAAACTTTTTTATATTCGTTGAGGGATTTTCCCCCACCCGCACCGCCGCCCCATTGTGCGAAGGATATTGTTGCAGCAAAGAAAAACAGTATAGCTGTTCTCATTTTGTACTCCTCATTTATGTTTTTTTATGTTATGGCCCAAACCATAACAACTCCAGTCTATATTATATATTCAAAAAAGCCCAATGCGCCAAACCACACCAAAATAGCGGTGTAAACACATACAACAGACAAATTTTCGGATTTTTCAACAAAAATAAAGGAAAAAGAATTTTTTTTCTTATTTTTTACAAAGGGGGTTTTATGAATTTCAGATTGATTGGCACGGTGCTCCTCCTTGCGAGCTTTTCTTTCGCCGCTTATTCCGGCACACCCAAAACACCGTCAAAAGTTGACGGATGCTACCAGATCGGCTCCGCCGAAGAACTTTACGGATTTGCCGAGATGGTAAACGACGGTGACGAAACAGCCGCCGAATCCTGCGTCCGGCTGACAGCAGACATTGTCGTGAACGAGAATGTACTTACCGGCGACAAATTAAATAAAAGTGATTCTCTTACTCTTTGGATTCCCATCAATGTTTTCTATGGTATATTTGATGGTCAAGGGCACACAATTTCGGGCTTATACAAGCCTGATAGAATTAATGGTTATGATGCAGGGTTATTTAAAATCCTAACGACCAGAACAGACGAAGATTCTGTAGTCGTTAAGAACCTCACCATTGTTGATTCCTATTTCGGCGGTCAATATGTTGGTGCTATTACTGCAAAAGGTTACAACAACCTCCATATAGAAAATTGCTCCGTTCTAGCAATCATTGAAGGATCTGCAGCAGGCGGTTTTGCAGGGCTAGTGACAGGAAAATTAACCATCAAAGATTCTTTCCATTCCGGCAGAATATATGGACTTTCTTCTGCAGCATCATATACGGCAGGATTAATTAGCCTTTACCATTCAGGCGAAGCATTCATCATTAACTCATATCACATTGGATCCGTTGATCGTGCACCCTGGTCTGGTGGATTATTCGGGCTCATCGGAGGAGATCACGCCGAGCATACAATTGTCCATATCGAAAATTCTTTCTGCATTGGCTCTGAAACCATAGCTGAGGAAGCTGGTCCCAAAAACGAAGTTTACATTACAAACTCTTTTTATCAATCAAACAAGTCATCCGAATCTGCAAAAACAGAGGCCGAATTCAATGACGGAACAGTGGCATTAGCTTTGCATTATGGAAATGACGGAAAAGTTTGGGGACAAAAAATCGGCGTAGATCCTTACCCCACACACTCAGGTTCCATCACAGGCAATTCCAATTCTACCAAAATATCCAAAGTAAATTTTCACACTTACGATGGCGACACAGCAGTTTATCGTAGTGAGTATGTAGAAGGCGTCTCAACTACATTGCCATCCAGTTCCCGCAAAGACCACATTTTGGAAGGCTGGTACACTAATCCCCAATTTACAGGTAATGCCGTAACAGCTATTTCTTCTACAGATAAGGGCGATTTAGATTTCTATGCTCACTGGCTAGTAAAACCAACCTATAAAGACGGCTGCTATGAATTAGCTGACGAAAATGATCTTCGCGTTTTCGTCGCCATTGTGAATGGTATGTTCAATATGGACCAAGATATGTATGCTTGCGGAAAGCTTACGGCAGACATCATTTGGAATGAAAAAATTAACAAAGATGCAAAACCATGGATTCCTATGAATCTCTTCAAAGGAACTTTGGATGGACAAGGCCATAAAATATCCGGCATCTATATAAACAGCAACCATTCTTCTTCTTATACCCGTTACGCTTTTATCTTATCAATCATGGGAGACTCAGAAGAATCTCCTGTAACTATAAAAAACATCGGACTTGAAAACTTTTATAATGAAGCCAACGCTAAAACAGGAGGAATCGCCGGCAACATCATCGGCTATGCATATTTCGAAAGCATCTATCTAATAGGACGCATACTCCCTAGAGATTATGCTGAAGGTTGTAGTTTCATCGCTTCAAATATAAGAGCCAAGTTGTCTATAACAAATTCCTACTTTGTTTCCACTCAAGAGGAGCAACAAAGCTTTGGACCATCCCCTTTTATACAAGTTTCAGAAAGTAGTGAACTTTCCATAACCAATTCTTTCTTTTATTCTCCCTACAGAGGACGCGCTATTCCCAAAGCGGTCAATGGAGTAGAAATAACAAATGGAAAAATAAATCCAACAAACTTTTACATATCTGATTCCTTGTACGTAGATACAACAAAAGTTTCTGTACTCAAGGCTGACTCGGCCCAGTTCGCTAACGGAAGTATCGCCAAAGCCTTGCACGACTACAATGAAAACGGCATCGACGGTTCCATATGGGGTCAAACCATCGGTAAGGACCTCTACCCCGTCCACTCCGGGAAAATCGACACCGTCAAAATCGCATCTTCTTCCAGTTCGAAAGCGACATCGTCCAGTTCCAAGGAAAAAAGTTCCAGCTCCAAGGAAAAAAGTTCCAGTTCCAACGGAAAAACAAGCATTCCCAGCAAGCATTCCGTGGCAAATGCAAAAATCACGACACACGGCACAACCATCTTTGTTGAACAATATGCCGGCCTCGTTACCATATTTGACTTAAACGGCAACCTGGTCCGCGACACATACTCAAGTGGCCATACGGAAATCCATTTGAAAAGGGCAGGAACCTATATCGTTAGAATCGGAGCAAAATCCAACCGCATTTTCCTAACCACTAGCCACTAACCACTAACCACTTTTGCTATCTTTACCCGCGTAAAATTTTCTAACCGAGGCATAACATGCTTGACATAAAGAAAATCCGTGAAAATCCGGAATACTACATTGCTGAAACCGAAAAGAAGTATACGACCGTCAGTCTGAAGGACGTTCTTGAAATCGATAACGAGCGCCGCCCGCTCCTCACCGAAGTGGAACGCCTCAAGAGCGAACGCAACGCCGAATCCAAGAAGATTGGCGACTTGAAGAAGAAGGGCGAAAACGCCGACGAAGCCGTTGCCGCCATGCGCGCCCTGGGCGACAAGATCGACGAACTCGACAAGAAGCTCAAGGATTTGGACTACAAGCAGACCGAAATGCTCATGCACGTGCCGAACATCGCCCCGCGTTCCCCGGAAGGCAAGGACAGCTCGGACAACGTGGTCGAGAAAGACGGCCCGATTCCGTTTGACTACTACACCAAGAACGATGACTTCGCCCGCGTGGACCACAAGACCCTCGGCGAACGCCTCGGCATCTTTGACTTTGAACGCGGCGCCAAGATTTCCGGCTCCGGCTTCCCGGTCTACCGCGGCTGGGGTTCCCGCCTGGAACGCGCCCTCATCCAGTTCTTCCTCGACGAACACATGAAGAACGGCTTCGAAGAAT
>JAEERM010000134.1 GCA_016285835.1 Fibrobacter sp. | reverse complement strand
ATTTCCTCGATGGTTACTGGCAAATCAAGGAAGACGGCAAGGTCATCAAAGAAGGGAAAATTGACGGTTCCCAGCTGAATATCGCTCCGAACCAGAAAAAGGACATTTCTATCAAGATGCCGGAAGTTGAATTCAAGAACGGCTCGGAATACCATCTCGACATAGATTTCCGCCTGAAGAAGAACCAGCTCTGGGCGAATACTGGTTTCAGCGTTGCTCACGAGCAGTTCGCGATTAACGTGGGCCAGGCCAAGTCGGCTCAAATCGACATCAGTTCCTTGCCCGGCCACCGCGTGACCCGTGGCACCGACGAATTTACGGTTGAAGGCGACGATTTCAAGATCCGCATCGACCAGAAGAGCGCAACGATTGCAAGCTACGTGCTCGATGGCGATACAATTATCCGCGACGGCGGCATCCCGAACTTCTGGCGTGCCCCGACCGACAACGACAAGGGCTTCAACATGGAACGCGGTCACGGCGAATGGCGCCATGCGGGGGCGAAGCGCTCCGTGAGAGGTGCCGAGGTGAAGGAAGTCTCCGCCCAGGAAACCCAGGTGACATTCCAGTTGGCATTCCCGGATGTGGGTTCTTCGCGCATGAGCCTGACTTATACCATTTACGGTAGCGGCGATGTCATCGTGGAATACACGTTCAACCCCGACGGCAGCAAGAGCTACATCCCGAATGTCGGCACGCTCTTTACGGTGCCGGGTGGCTACGAGAGAGTGCGTTACTTTGGGCGTGGCCCGGACGAAAACTACATCGGCCGTAACCGCGGAAGTTTCATGGGCATGTACGGCACCTATGCCGACTCGATGACCGTGATGTACATGGAAATTGGCGAAACGGGCCAGCGCACCGACGTGAAGTGGGCTGCCCTCACCAACGACGAGGGCAAGGGCCTGTTGATTGTGGGTTCCCCGCGCATGGAATTCAGCGCCCAGCATTATTCTCCGGAACAACTCACCGACGTGAAGCTCCCGTGGGAACTCAAGCGCAACAAGGATATCGTCCTCCGCGTGGACCTGCACCAGATGGGCCTCGGCGGCATCAACAGCTGGGGTGCAGAACCGCTTGACGCCTACCGCCTGTTCTCGAAGAACGAGTATAGTCACAAGTTCCGCCTCGCTCCGATTCGCAAAAAACTGAACGATCCGAGTGCATATGCGAATCTCGGTTTCAAGAATCTGGAAACGAGCCTTGTTGATGCGCAGTATCCAACGGACATCTACACGAACGACGCGAAGGAAGATCCGACTGAAAAGGTTGTGGATACCGAACAGAAGGGTTCCGGCTCCGATACGACAGGTAGTAATCCTGATTCGACTGGCGTGGGACCGGACACGACGACGAAAATTCCGGATATTGCTGGGCAGAAGCTCCAGTGGCAAGCTGAACCCAAGGACTATGTCATATTCAATATGCAGGGCAAGCTGGTGTCTTCGTTCACGACGCTCGGTGTCGAGGATTTGCACCAGAAGACCGTCAATGCTGTCCAGCGTTCCGGAGTCTACCTGGTCAAGGCGAAGAAGGGCGGACAGACGTATAGGATTTCTGTAAGAAAGTAGAACCTCCTAAACACATCATACACAAAGGCACCTGTCGGGAAAATCCGGCAGGCGTCTTTTGTTACAAATTAATTTCCAGAGGCTTTTTTATTCCTTATGCTTATTGAGCCTATTGATAATTCGTCCAAAAAGAATTGTTTCGCGATATTCTAGGTGGCGGAATAATAAGATATCTTAGGGATATCCGGAAACGGGTTCCTTAAATGAGGAGGATGTATGGGTTTTGTTAAGCGCTTTGCCGCTGAATTTTTCTGTTTGTCTAGCTTTGTGCTTGGGACCGTTGTTCCGGTACAGGCTGAAAATCCCCTGACACTTTGGTACAATACCGATGCTGGTACTGAGTTTACGAATGCGCTTCCCATTGGCAATGGCTACATGGGCGGCCTTATCTATGGCGGCGTCACGAAGGACTATATTGGCCTGAACGAAAGTACGGTTTGGTCCGGCGGCCCCGGCGACAACAACAAGCAGGGTGCTGCGAACTACTTGAAAGATGCGCGTGATGCGCTGTTCCGCGGCGATTACCGTGCGGCGGAATCCATTGTGAACGACCGCATGATTGGCCCGGGTCCGGCGAGTTTCCAGCCGGTGGGCGACCTCGTGATTACGACGTCTCATACCGGGGCGGGGGACTACCGCCGCGAACTCGACCTCCGTACGGCTATTGCGAAGACAACGTATTCGGTGGGCGGCGTGAAGCATACGCGCGAATATTTTGCAAGCTACCCGGACCATGTGATTGTGGTGCATCTTTCGGCCGACAAGAACGGCTCCGTGAGTTTCGGCGCAACAATGACGACCCCGCATCGCAGCAACAGCATGTCTTCGGAAGGCAATACGCTCATTTACGACGTGACCGTCAATTCTATCAAGTTCCAGAACCGTTTGAACGTGTTTGCCGACGGCGGCAAGGTCACGGTGTCGGGCGGCAACATTTCCGTGGAAGGCGCGAACTCTGCGACGCTCGTGCTCACGACCGCGACGAACTTCAAGGCGTTTGACGATGTTTCCGGCAATCCGGGCTCTATTGCTGCGGACATCATGAGCAAGGTCAAAGGCAAGTCTTACGACGAACTCAAGGCTACGCACCTGGCCGATTACCAGGCAATTTTCAACCGCGTGAGTCTGAACTTGGGTACGCCCGATAATAGTGCTGGCGATATCACCTCGACCCGCGTGAAGAACTTCAATTCGACAAACGACCCCTCCCTTGTTGAACTCCATTACCAGTACGGCCGTTACTTGCTCATCGCAAGTTCCCGCAAGGGCGGGCAACCGGCCAATTTACAGGGCATCTGGAACAAGGACACGAACCCGATTTGGGGAAGCAAGTACACCACGAACATCAACCTCGAAATGAACTATTGGCCGGTTGAAACGGCCAACCTCGGCGAATGCGTGTGGCCGCTGATCGACAAGATTAAGTCCATGGTGCCGCAGGGCGAAAAGACCGCCAAGGTCCATTGGGGCGTGGACGAGGGCTGGGTGGAACACCACAATACCGACCTCTGGAACCGTACCGCCCCGATTGACGGTGCCTGGGGCTTGTGGCCGAGTGGCGCTGGCTGGCTCAGCACGCACCTTTGGGAACACTTCCTCTTTAACCCGACCGACAAGGCTTACCTCCAGGACGTTTATTCGACCATGAAGGGGGCTGCGCTCTTCCTCGTGAACAGCCTCGTGGAAGAACCGGAAACCGGCAACAAGTACCTGGTGACGGCCCCGAGCGATTCGCCGGAAAACGACCACGGTGGCTACAATGTGTGCTTTGGCCCGACGATGGACAACCAGATTATCCGCGACGTGCTGAACTACACCATCGAGGCGTCCAAGATTTTGGGCGTCGACGAGGATGTGCGTGCCAAGATGGAAGCGACCGTCAAACGCCTCCCGCCCACGAAAACGGGCAAGTACGGGCAGATTACGGAATGGCTCCAGGACTGGGACGATCCGAACAACAAGAACCGTCACATTTCGCACCTGTACGGCCTTTTCCCGAGCGCGCAGATTACCCCGGAAGAAACGCCCGACTTGATCAAGGGAGCCCGCGTCACGCTGGAACAGCGAGGCGACGATGCGACCGGCTGGTCTCTCGCCTGGAAAATCAACTTCTGGGCTCGCATGCACGATGGCGATCATGCTTACAAGATGATTCGTATGCTCCTCACTCCGAGCAAGACGTACAACAACCTCTTCGATGCGCATCCACCATTCCAGATTGACGGTAACTTTGGTGCGGTCTCCGGCGTGAACGAGATGCTTTTGCAGAGCCATAACAACAGGATTAACTTGCTCCCGGCGCTCCCCTCGCAATGGAAGGACGGCTCTGTCAAGGGTATCCGCGCCCGTGGCGGTTTCGAAATCGATTCGATGGCTTGGAAGGGCGGCAAGCTGGCCTACATTTCTATCAAGTCGCTTGTGGGGCAGACCCTCAATGTCGTGAATGGCTCGAATACGTTCTCTACATCGACAGTCCCCGGCGCAGTCTATGAATTCGATGGCAACCTGAAACTCACCAACCAGCCGTACGAACCGGTCAAAATCCCCGGCAAGATTCAGGCCGAAAGCTATATCGCCATGGACGGCGTGCAGATTGAGCCCGACGAAGAAGGCGAGCCCAACTTGGGCTGGATTAACGATGGCGACTGGTCTAGCTACCTCGTGAATGTGCCTACCGCTGGGACGTACAAGGTACGTGCCCGTGTCGCATCCGGAGCCGAAGAAAAGTCCACGGTCGTGATTGCCGATTCTGCGGGGAAAGCGCTAGGTTCGTTGACCGTTGACCCTGCCAAGACGACAGGATGGAACGACTGGTACGAAAGCGAAACGGAAATTGAGCTCCCGGCGGGTGAGCAGAAACTCGTTTTGCAGTATTCCGGTGGTGAATCGTACCTCTTGAACATCGACTGGTTCGAACTGGAAGCGACATCTTCGACTACCGTAATCCATGAACGTGTGCCGGCGATGCTGTCCGTACACGAAGTGAAAATGTCCCGCGCAACACTCGCGCTGATGGTGAACGTTTCCGGTAACAAGGCCTACACGGCGATGCTCTACGATGCTAACGGGCATCTGGTTTCGAGGAAGGCGGGCAGCGGTACCGGTGCCGTGCAATTCACCTCGCTGAAGTCGGGAGTCTACATAGCGGTGGTCCGCTGCGGTTCCGCGACCAAGACTTTGAAGGTAAAGCTCCTTTAGAGCGCATTTGAGAAAGTACTCCACACCCAACGCGTAAAAACGCGGCGCCCCGGGGAGACCCGGGGCGTTTCTGTCGTTTGCCTAGTGGCACCTTAATACATCGCTACCATATAAAAAGGCGCCCCGGAGACGGGCGCCTGAGGAGAGAATATGAAGAATGTGAATTACGGCAAGGTGAACTGTTTCAGGAAATTCCAGCCCGTCTGGCCGTCGCCTTCAGCGTGCGAGCCTCCCTGGATGGTGCAGAGACCGACCTTGACGCCGCCTTCGCAGTCTTCGTACATCTGGCAACCGTTACCTGGCGTGTTCTGCTTGGGGCTGTCTTTGCAGCCATTCATCTTGGCCCATTCCTTCATGTTGTTGACTGCGCCCATGAAGGTGATTGGCTTGCCCTGAACAACCTGGGAGAGTCCGCCGTCGTACATCACGATATTGTCGCTAGTGCCGCGGAAGTTGAGAATCGGGAAGGGACGTGCCGGTTTGCACTTGCCGTCATCGACGATTTCCTTGGCGAGGTCGAATGCGGAAGGTGCCGCGGCTGCATAAATATCGGCCATGAAGCAGCCTGCATAGTTGGACATGCCTCCACCCATCGAGAATCCGGATGCATAGATGCGCTTCGGATCGACGCAAGCCTTTTCTTGGATTTCTGCAATAAAATGTTTGGAGAAAGTGACGTCGTCTTCATCGGTGCAGCAGGGACCGACGTTCCAAGCCTGGACACTGCCCATCATGCCTCCTGCGGGGGTTTTCCCACCGTTGGGTGCTGCTACGATTGCGCCGTCGGCAAGGGCTGCTTTTACGGTAGAAGAACCATCAGCGTTGCTGGAACTACCTCCAATCGGGTGGTAGTAAACGAGCAGAGGTGCCGGCTTGTCGCCCTTGTAACCGTTCGGGAACTTGATGTCGATTTTACGACCATCCACAGTAATGGTTGTTTTGGATTTCATGGTCTTGGTAGAACAGTCAACTTCGGCCTGCGGGGCAGGGACAGAACTGCTGGATTCTGCAGCCGGCTTCTCGCTGGAAGAGGACGGCTGTTCAGGGCCCGGATTGCTACTCGACGTGACAGTGGAACTGCTGGAGCCAGTAACGACGCTGGAGCTGCTGACTGTTGCGGCGGCAGCCTTCATGACAATCCTCACGCCAGTTTCAACTTCTGCCTGCATAGTGTAGTTGGCGCTTTCGTAGCCAGCCTTTGAGAACATTAGCATGGCCAGCGGGTCGCCTTCCTTAAGCAGTGCCCCCTTGGCTGTGAGCATGTAGGTGCATTTTGAACCATCGCTAGAGATGCGGAGGAACATTGCACGCTGTCCCGCGAACTTGCTCAAGTCAAGAGCGAGGCTTCCCATTCCGCGGAATTCCTTGCTGTAGGTCACCTTGCCGAGGGCGTCAATCAAGGAAATCTTCGTGGCCTGTGCATTGAGGCCTTCCATCGTCAGGAAATTGTTGGAATAATGGACGGAAATTTGGCTAGAAAGTTTTTGCTTTATCGCCTGTCCATCTTGATTGTCGCTAAGCGAGAAGTTGCCTGCGGCATCGCTTTGTGTTTCTACGCCGGGATTGTTGAACGAGGTGATGACCACTTGGGGGATTCCTTCGCCCGCTTCTGTCACCACCGTGCCAGAAATCGACCATGCGAAGGACAATGTGCTAAGCAATGCAACCCCACTTGCAATTGCCTTGACGTGTGAACCGATCATGTGTACTCCTTTTTGGTTCGTTACATATTTCCAACGGTCATGTGAAATGGCCGTTGAGCATACTCCTCCTTTAATATAGA
>JAEERM010000133.1 GCA_016285835.1 Fibrobacter sp. | reverse complement strand
GTAAGGAAGAATTCGAGGCATATCAAAAAATGTACCACAAGGAATGGGACCATAACGCCATGGTCGACGGCGTCTTTGAGGAATTCGCGAAAGAAATTGACGCGAAGGTCGAGGAACGTGTGTCTGAACGCATTTCCAAGGAAATCAGCGAAAGTAAACGCGAAATGGCGAAGGCTATGCTCGCCGATAATGTCCCTGTTGAGAAGATTGCCGCTTATTCCGGCCTCTCCAAGGAAGAAATCGCTCAGCTCTAGTCTCTAGATTCTAGCCCCTAATCCCTAATCACTCAAACTCTTCTGCCCATTTGGGGACGACTTCTGTTGCTTTCCCTTCGATAACGACATCGGTGTAGGGGTCGTTTTCTGGAACTTCGAGGTTCAGGCACGTGACTTTTGCGCCGCAGCTCTTGGCGAAGCTTTTGAAGCCTGCCGCCGGGTAGACGACGCTGCTTGTCCCGATGTAGGCAAACTCGTCGCAGTTCCGCAGGGCGTCCTGGATTTCTTCCATGTAGAGCGGGACTTCTCCGAAAAAGACGATGTCGGGGCGCACGGGGCTCCCGCAAATGGGGCAGCGCGTATCCATGGTTTCTTCACCCCGGAATTCGAATTCGTGGCCCGCGTGTGTGCAGCGGAGTTTCATCAGGTCGCCGTGCATGTGCAGCACGTTCTTGCTACCGCCGCGTTCGTGCAAATCGTCGACGTTTTGGGTAATCAGCAGGAACTTGTCGCCCAGGCGTTCTTCCAGTTTGGCGAGCGCGATGTGCGCTGCGTTCGGCTGGTGCTCGGGCAGGCCCTTGCGCAAGAAGTTATAGAAGTCCTTGACTCGCTTGGGGTCACGACGGAGTGCATCGGGTGTGCAGACGTCCTCGATGTTTTCGTGTTCCCACATGCCGTCGTTGCCGCGGAATGTGCGGAGTCCAGATTCGGCGCTGATTCCGGCACCGGTGAGTACGACCAGTCTTTTTCTCATTTTCCCTCCTTGGCGATGGATGCGAAGAATAAAGTCTCGGCAAGTATTCCGTGCTCGAAATCGGGCAGGTAAAGGCTTTCATTTTCCCCGTGGGCGTTGCATTCCGGGTCTTCGAGGCCGGTGAGCAAAATGGGAATGTCGCCGAACGTATTGCGGAAAAGCTCCGCGCCCGGGATGCTCGCTCCGCAGCCGATGAACTTCGTAGGCGCACCGTAGGCGTCACCCATGGCTTCGCTCATCTTCTTGAAGAAGGGGTGCCCGGTGTCGGTAACGAAGGGGTTCGCGCCGTCTTCGCGTTCGACCTGGAATTCCATGCCGTTCGGGACGCGTTCCCTCAAAAAGTCAATGAGCATGTCGGTGCATTCTTCGGCGTCCATGCCTGGCGCGAGGCGTATGCCGATGCGTGCGTAGGCGCTGTCTTGGAGCACGTTGCCCGCATTCTTGCGGGAACCGATTTCCATCGCCGTGACGACGATGCTCGGCTTGCGCCAGAGCGAAATCAGCAATTCGCTTTCAGGGACGTGTAAGACAACGTTGTCTAGAACGCCACCATCGTTGCGGAATACCGCTTCGGTCATGCCGAGGCTCTTGTAAGATTCCAGTTCTTCTTGGGTCGGCTTGACAAGTTTGTCTTCGAAATGCGGGATGAGGATGTTGCCGCTTGCGTCCGTGAGGCTTGCGATCATCTTGCAGAGTGCCTGGCCCGGGTCGGGGATGGGGCCGGACCACGAACCGGAATGGAGCGGAGCCTTCGTGGCGCGGAGCGTAACCGAGATGGCACTCATGCCGCGGAGTGTCGTGGTAATGGAGGGCGTTCCCTTGGCGAAGTTGCCGAGGTCTGCGACAATCACGGCGTCGCATTTCAGGAGTTCGGCATTTTCCTTAAGGATTTGGGCAAAACCGGCACTGCCGGATTCTTCTTCGCCTTCGATGATAAACTTGAGGTTCGGTCCTTTGTTGCCGAGCAGGTTGCGGACCTGTTCCGTGGCGGCGAGGTGCGTGATGATTCCCGCCTTGTCGTCGGCGGTGCCACGCCCGTAAATGCGGTCTCCCTTGACGATTGCTTCGAAGGGGGGCGTGTCCCAGAGCTCGGTGCGCATGGGCGGTTGCACGTCGTGGTGCGCGTAGAGCAGCACAGTCGGCTGGTCCGGCGATGTCAAACTTTCGGCGTAGACGGTGGCGCGTCCGCTGGGCGGTCGCAAAAATTGGATATTCCGGAACCCGGCTTTTTCAAAAAGGCTTTTGACTGCATTCGCCGAATCCTCGACGTGTTTTTGGTCGAAATTGTCAAAACTGATGGAGGGAATGCTGACCAGGGCCTTCAGCAGGTCCAAGTAGCGTGGAATAGATTGGTTTATATTTCTTTCCAGTTCGTTCTTCATGGTTTTTTCGCTCTTTTTTATCTAATTTACTTATTATGGCTTTTGATTGCATCAATCACGAATATTATTTACGGTCTGGCGACAAGATGCTGGCCCTGATTCGCAGGATTTTCCATAAATATCCCGAATTCAGGCACGACTCGTTCAAGCATGTCGCCCGGCTCGCTCCGTTCATCCCGTTTTTGGGCGGAAGGCCGTCCAAGAGCAAGGTGCTCAAGAAGGTGGTGACGTTTGCGGACCATAGCAATTCCATTTACATGAGCGCTCCGATTATCCTTGCCGCTGGAGCGAACAAGACGGCAAATCGCATCAAGGACTATGCGAACGTCGGGTTTGGCGGTATTACCGTGGGTACGGCGACGCGCCATTTCCGCGAAGGGAACACACACCGCCCGAGAATCGGTTTTCTGGAAAACGACCGCGCCATTTATAACAGCATGGGGCTGAACAACGAGGGTGTCGAGGTCATTGCCAAACGGGTTGATTCCCAACTGGTGGCGGCGCACAGGGCAGGGCTTAGCGTGGGGATTTCCGTCGCAGAGACGCCTGGCATTACCGACGAGCAGGAAAAACTCAAGGACATCCTTGAAAGTTTCTCCATTGCCTACAAGGCGGGCGATTATATAGAAATTAATGTCAGCTGCCCCAATACCGGTGAAAACCGTGTGGATTTGGACATGAGCTTTTCCGAGAAGTTGTTCGGGGAAATCATGAAGTTCCGCAATGGCCAAGGGTTACGCAAGGCCGTGTATGCCAAGCTGAGCCCGGACATGTCGGAACGCCACCTGATGGCGATTATGGATATGCTCGTGCGTACCGGGGTGAACGGCGTCATTATCGGCAACACTTACCCGACGGCGAAAATCAGCGAACTGGGAACGCAGACAAAGCGAGAGGACTTGCATCCGTTGCGTGCCGATGGCGATTGCGGCGGGCTTTCGGGCCGTCCTCTTTACGAGAACATGGTCTGGAACGTGAAGTTTATTCGCGAGCACTATCCGCAGATGAGCGTGATCGCTTGCGGCGGCATCGACAGCGGTTACAAGATTTTCGACCTGCTCAAGATGGGCGTTGATGCAGTCCAGTGCTATTCTGTGGTCGCGTTCCGCTGGATGGCTGCACATGCGATGCGCCTTGAACTCGAAGATGCCTTGCTTTCCGAAGGCTACTGCTCCATTGCTGAATTTGACGACCGTAATCCGAAAAAATGAAATTTGTAAATAAAATAATTTTACTCCTCATGGTGCTTGCGGGCTCCAGTTTTGCGTCGTATTTTTTGGAGGACCCTGCGGCGAAGGCTGCGGCTTCTGCACCTGAGTTGCCCACGTGGCGTTTTGGTGCGACTTTTTCTCCGGCATTTTACTTGAACACCTTCGGTTTTGGTGGCTCGCTTGCTGCGGAATACAGGCTCCATAAGAATCATTCAATCGATGTTTTTGCCGGTTCTATTGTTACTCAGCCACTTTACGAGGCGGGCCTAGATTGGAGGTTATTCTTCACGGGGGACTTGATGACGTCTCACCATGATGATTTTATACTGCTCGGAGCCTCGGTCGTCGCCTTTGAAAGTTTTGATGAATATTATCATCCGCCTCGCGTTTCTGTTGGGTATGGCCGCGACATGCTCTTTTTTGACAAGGCTAGTTTCTTGTGTCGTCTTGCATTCCGTTTGACCTACATCTTTGGTGAACCGGTCCCGGAAAAAGATGCCGAATTGATTCCGAGGGCGGCGAACTTCATGACGTATTTTGATTTTTCGATATATTTCTTCTAGGACTTTGTAGAATGAATAGTTTGTTCAAAGCTTCTCTTGTGGCGCTTGCTTTTTCGAGTGTCGGGTTTGCTGCTCCTTGGCTTGGTGTCACGTTCAAGAAAACCCAGTATGAAAACCATCTTGCGCTTGCCGTGGTTGGTGTGCACCCGAATTCGGGTTGCTTTTCGATAGGCCTTGCTGCAGGGGATACGATTATTGGTATCGGTGGAAAGAAATTGGAATCGGTAGCCCAACTGCAGAACATTGTTTCCAAGGGCAAGGCTGGGCAGAAAATGTCTGTCGAGTATATCCACGAGGGCAAACGGGTCAAGAAAGACGCAAAACTCACTGAGAGGCCCGACGACATCAGCAGCTTGACGGGTTCGGCTATTGGCAGCAAGATTGCCGAGTTCGGCAAGAACTTTTACCAGAACGGGGACAAGCGGTTGACCAAACCCAAGGCGACGTTGCTCGATTTCTGGGCGACCTGGTGTGGCCCGTGCCGCAAGACGCTTCCGGTGCTTGCGAGTGTTTATAACAAGTATTCGTCGAAGGGTCTCGAAGTCATTGGTGTTGCGAACGAATCCGTGAGCGTGTTGAATCAGTTCTACAATACGCAGCATGCGTCCCCTTATCCGCTTTACCGCGATGCCGACCAGAGCCTGTGGCGCAGGTACGGGATTAGTGCGGTGCCGACTCTGATGTTACTAGACGGGAATGGCTATATCAAGCGCGTGTGGAGCGGAGCTCCGAGCGAAGCTATGGTCGAAAAACTCGTTCTTGAAATCCTGAACGAAAATCCTTAATAATTTCTGGATACCAAAAAAAGGCCCGGGGTTGGCCCGGAGCCTTTTAAATGCGCATTTGCTTATTCGTTAGAAGCGCCCTGCTGGCCGGCGAGAATTTCGTCGTACTTCTGCTTGGAGATGCGGGCGTAACCAGTGACGATGCCGCTGAACGTGTAGTATGCGGAGTCGCCCTTGACGGCCATCTTGTATTCCATGTCGAGCGAGTTCTTGCCGCGGAGCGTGTCGTCTACGATTGTGGCGTTCAGGTCGCCATTCACGTTGCGAATGATGTAGTCCATGCCGTTTTCGGTGAGGACTTCGAATACCATGTTGGCTTCACCCTGCCAGTAACCGATGAAATTCGGAGTTTCCTTGCTGCAGGCGAAGAACATGACGGACAAAAGAAGAAGAGCGATAATAAGGATTTTCTGTTTCATGCCAATAAAATAGTATTTTTGATTGTGAAAATGCGATATGTTTATCTAATTGCTCCGATTTTGGTGATTTTTTTACTTTTGGGCGCTTACTGGCTAGTCAAGACAAACGATCGGCCTATCCCGAAGTTCGAACCACCGGAGGATCCGCTGGCGACATGGAGCCCGGAGGAATATTATCGGCATTTGCAGATGAAGCCGATTAACGGCAAACGCGTTCACAATTTGCTCATTCAACGGACTCGGCAAAAGCCGGGGGTTTATCTGGAAAGTTTGCTGCCGGCCATGGATTCTGCCGGGCTTAAGGTTATTCATGTTTACCATGTTGTGGTGGGGGACGACTATACGCCAGTTATCACCAGTGGCAACGATTACCCTTACCACGCGCGAAATTCAAAGCATTATTTCAATGCGGCCATAGATTTCCGCATAGTCGATGTTCCCATGAAGCTCAGGAAGCAAATCGTGGAATCGTGTACGGAACGACTGGGACCACGGTTCAGGGTGCTTTGGGAACGCGGCGCGAAAGAACACCTGCATGTGGAATTGATAGAGCCGTGAGCAGTGAGCAATGAGTATAGAAACCTCACACCTCAAAGGGGCTTTAGCCCCGACCTCATACCTTTTAGATGACTGTCAGAGATTGCTTCGGGGCTTTGCCCCTCGCAATGACAAAGCTTAACCACCAACAACTTCCTACAGTCTACTTCCTACTTACAGCAACGGAACCCAACACTCGGGTACTGATTCTGTGGGTAGAAACTGAACTTGCTTTCGCCACAGTGGCTTCCGTTGTTCGTATTCCATGCACCGCCGGCGACTAGGTATTTGTCCGGGTGTTGCTTGTGCGTGGTAGAAGTCCATTCCCAGAGGTTGCCGTTCATGTCGTACATGCCCCACCAGCTACGGCACTGTTCCTTGCGACCGTTGCGCTTGGCTGCGTTCGTGTTGGTGTTGCACTTGCTCGGCTTGTAGGTGTCGCCGTAAGAATAGCGTGTCTTGTCTTTGCCACGGCAGGCGGCCTGCCATTCTTCCAGCGAGCAGAGGTGCTTGCCTTCCTTTTCGCAAAGGGCTGCGGCTTCTTCGCGGCTGACCATATCCTTCGGATTTTCGTCAGCGACGTTCGGGTATTCGTAGGCGTCTACGCAGACGGTCTTGCCGCCGACGGGCACGGGGTAGGCGTTCTTGCCGCAGATGTTGTCCGAGGCCATGTCGTACTTGGCTTCTTCCCACTTGG
>JAEERM010000034.1 GCA_016285835.1 Fibrobacter sp. | reverse complement strand
GGGTGTAAAACGTTTCTATAAGGCAAAAGCCCTGTCTTTGGGACAGGGCGGTGAATATACAAATTACAGCTCGCGAATTGTCTTTTCCGAAAGGCCCGTGAACTGGATGATTTCCTCAATCGGCTTGTTCGCGTCGAGCATTTTCTTCGCGATTTCTTTTGAGTTGTTCAGTGCACCCATATACCTTGCCACTGCTTCGTCAAAGTCGCTCATGTCTACTGTCATAAGATACCTCGAACTGAAATTACATAATTTCACCTCGTTTTGCAATAGCCTGAAGATGGGGTCATTTGCAAACTCGCTGAAATCGGCGTCACGGTTCAAGGTGTCGATGGTCCGGAGCCATTGGGCAAGGCGACTGTTGTCATTTGCAAAATCCTTGGCTTTTTTCAGGAACTTCGCTACTTCAATCAGAGTTACCGTCTGCTTGTCAAAATATACCTGCTGTTCCTGATTCTTCAGCTGCACGGTGTGACGGTAGTTTGTCGACTCAGGAAACGCGTCAAAGAACAGAAAGCTAATTACGTTCAAGTTTTCAAGACGGGGCGTTTTCCCCTTCCTAGCCATGTTGCTTGTAAGGCGAGCCACGTAGAGGACCAGACGGTCTTTGAACAAGGAATTGTTATCCTCGTGCTGGACCTCGATAGATATGCGGTCCCGAGGCACATCGCCATCGCGTTCATTTGTCAAAAGGATGTCCGGTTCTACGCTGCGGTAGCCCAATTCCCCGGGAATGAAGGGGTTGACGAGCTTCGGATTCTCGATGCGGTCGGAACCGATGAGGCCCAGGGCTGCGTTCACTAGGTCTGTCGTGAGTGCGAGATTTTTCTCGCTTGCGAGAATCTTCTTGATACAGCCGTCGTTGTAGAAGTACACGTTTTTATGTTCGTGCTCCTTGACGAATGCGTCGACATCTTCTCCGTTGTTGTTTATTTTCCTGAGTTCCTTGAGAAATTCGGCAAATTCTTCTCGAATCATGTGTTTTTCCCTTGCCGGAACGCGCCGGTTCGCGGACGGGCTCGTGCCCGTCTGTTCCTATAGACGTTTTTACGGCGGTTTTTGTCCGGGGAAATGTGGAAGGGGGAGGGAACTTGTATCTAGTGTACTCCGTCCGCATTGGCGGACGGTTTTTCGTTGTACCAGGTCTGGATTTTTTCGCGGGCGGCATTGTCAAATGCGCCTGCGTCTGCGAGGATATTCTCGGCCATGGTGAGCGTCTTGGAAATCAGTTCCTGGTCGGCAATCCAGTCGAACCAGCGGAACACCCATGCGCCACTTTGCTCGTTGCCTTCAAGGTTGCCTGCACCGCGCGTCTGCAAGTCGATTTCGGCGATTTCGAACCCGTCCTCGGTGCCCGCGAATTTCGTGAGTCGCTCCATCGAGGCTTCGGCGGCATCTCCCGGCGGCAACATCAAAAAACACCATGCCTGCACACTGCCGCGGCCTACGCGTCCGCGTAGCTGGTGGAGCTGGGCCAGGCCGAATCGGTCGGGCTGGTCGATGACCATGAGGTTTGCGGCGGGGACGTTCACGCCGACTTCGATGACGGTGGTCGCGACGAGAATTTGGATTTCGCCTTGGGCGAACTGCTTGAGGATTTCGTCGCGTTTCGCTTCGTCCATTTGCCCGTGGATTCCTTCGACGCGGAGGGGTGCCTGCGTGGCAGCGATGTAGCTACGCATTTCCTTGACGATGTCGTCGACGCTGTAGGCACCTTTTTCGCCGGTCTCTGAGTTCGCCGAATCGCCCGAATCGTCGGCATTCACGCGGCTCACAATCCAGTAGCAGAGATTGCCGCTTGCGGCTTCGTTGCAGATAAACTTTTTCATGTCGTCGCGCTTCTCAGACGGCACGAGGCGCGTGCGGATGGGCTTGCGGCCAACGGGCTTGTCCTTGATGCTGATGACTTTCAGGTCGCCGTAGAGCGTCATGGCGAGGCTGCGCGGAATGGGGGTGGCGCTCATTACGAGCATGTCGGGGTATTCGCCCTTTGCGAGCAGCGCTTCGCGCTGGCCCACGCCGAATCGGTGCTGTTCGTCGATGATGACGAGTCCCAAGTTACGGAACGCGACGTCCTTGCTGAACAAGGCGTGGGTGCCGATGACGGCCTCGCAAAGGCCCATCTGCAACTCTCCCAAGATTACGTTGCGTTCGGCTGCGGATGTGGCGCCTACCAAAAGTTGCAGATGCATTCCTGCGGCGTCAAAAAACGGCTTGAGCGTCTTGTAGTGCTGCCTTGCCAAAATGTCGGTGGGTACCATCAGGGCGCACTGTTCGCCCGCGCCGCACACGGCGAGCATCGCGAGCATGGCGACAACGGTCTTGCCGCTGCCGACATCCCCTTGCAGCAACGCATGGAACTGTTTTTTCCCGTTGAGCCCTGCGACAATCTCGTTCAGCGCGTTCTCCTGCCCGTCGGTGAGCTGGAAGGGGAGTGCTGCGCGCGCCTGCATGACGCGGCCCAGGTCAACTTGCCTTTCGTGACCGCGCACCATCTGGTTTTGCCGCCTGCGAATCATGCGCAGGCAGAACGGCATGAGTTCTAAAATCTTGAGTTCGCCCTTGGCCTTGCGGATGGCGGCGAAGTCCGCGGGGTTGTGCAGCACCCTCAGGTTGTCGAGGACCGGTGCAAAGTGCAGGTAATCCGTGAGCTCGCGAGGGCAGACTCCGGGGAGCGTGAGGCCCGGGAACTTGAACACGGTGGCGTACAGCTGCCTAAAAAATTTCTGTTCCATCCGCGCTTCGCGGCAGGCTTCGCTGATGGGGTAGACGGGGAGGATGCGCCCGTTGAATTCTTCGCCTTCGTCGAAGGGTTGCATGTCGGGGTGCGTGATTTGCAGGCCTCTGTAGTCGCCGACAGTGCCCGTCACGAGCCAGTGCGAATCCGGCTTGATTTTCTTGCTCCAGAAGTGGCATGCCTTGAAGAACAAAAGCGAGATCTCGCCGGTGCCGTCGGAAAACGACGCAATGAACCTCGATGTTCGCCCGCGCACGATGCCGGCGCGTCTCACGGTGCCGATAAGCACGACTTTCTCGCCGACTTTGCAGTTTGCGATTTTGGAAACCTTTGTCTGGTCCAGGTAGGTGCGGGGAATGTTGTAGAGCAGGTCGCTGACGGTGAATATTCCTGTCTTGTGCAGGGCTTCTAGCCTTTTGGGACCAAGCCCTGGTAACTGCGAAAGGTCCATGCCGGTGCCTACTGCTTGTTGGCGTCTTTGGGTTTAGCTGCAGTGGAATCCGCGCGGTCTTTGGCCTTGCTGCGGGCCGTTTGCCCGATGATGTTCATGTTCTTCCACTTGATGAGCTTGACGGGGTTGCCCTTCTCGTCGTAGACCTTGATGCCCTTGGTGTTGATTGCCTTGACCAGCTTGTTGAACTTGTCGATGATGGCGTTCACCTTTTCGACGGTTTGCGTCGTCTTCAGAATTTCGGCGGAGAGCGTACTGTTCTCGATGTCCGTGATGGCCTTGTTTGTCTTTTCCGCAGTCTCCGATATGGTCTTCATCGTATTCTGGAGGCCATCAAGCTTTTCGTTGACGGCACTGGTGGCAAGCCTTATTGTGGAGTCTGTCTTGATTGTCGCTTCGCTTATGCTGTTGCTCGTCTGGTTAATCTGGTTGAACAACTGCATAATCTTCGGAGAAAACTTTGCCGCTTCCTGGTCGGCACTGTCCAGGAATGTTTCGATGGAGCGGAATGTGTTCTCGAATACTTCCGGTGCGGACTGGTGTGTGGAATCGCCTTCGGTGATGACGTGGATGACATCCCGGATGACGGCTATTTGCTGGTTCACGTTCTCGATGAAGCGGAGTGCCTCGGCAATGCCCGGCTCGAAGTGCCCTGTGAATATGTGATCTTCGGGCATGGGTTTTCCGGTTTTGGATGGGGTGATTTCCAAGCGGCGCTGGCCCATGAGTGCGAAGTTCACGTTATTGAACTCGGTCCCTTCGCGGATGACGATGGGGTCGTCGAACTTGACCGTGATGCGTGCTCTGTCGCCGAGCCAGGTGACCGTCCCGATGGTGCCGACCTTGAAACCCCGGATGACGACGGGGTCTTCGGGTTGTAACGACCCGAGTTCGTCGAAGTCGACGATGGCCACGTGGCTTACGCTCTGCTGTGCCGTGTACATGCTGTACGCAATGTACGCAAAAAGGGCGATGAGCGCAAGCATTGAGATGTAGCCGAGGGCCCTGTTCGAAATCTTCATGTTTTGAATATAGTAACTCTTGCGCAGTCCTGTTTACTAACCACTAATCACCAACCACTTTTTTTACTACATTTATTCCGTCTAAAATTTTTCAAAGGACATTCAAAATGGCTAAAACAGAATCCAAGAAGAAAGTCGTCCTCGCTTACAGCGGTGGACTTGACACCTCCATCATCATTCCTTGGCTCAAGGAAAACTACGACTGCGAAGTGATCGCTTTCGCCGCTGACTTGGGACAGAACGATTTCCCGAACGCAAAGGCTCTCGAGGAAAAGGCCATCAAGACTGGCGCTTCCAAGTGCTACGTTCTCGACCTCAAGAAGGAATTCCTTGAAGAATACGTTTGGCCGACCGTTCGCGCCGGTGCAAAGTACGAAGGCACGTACCTCCTCGGTACGTCTTTCGCTCGCCCGCTCATCGCCAAGTACCAGGTGAAGATCGCCGAGAAGGAAGGTGCTTACGCTGTGGCTCATGGTGCTACCGGTAAGGGTAACGACCAGGTCCGTTTCGAACTGACCTACGCCGCTCTCAACCCGAAGCTCGAAATCATCGCTCCGTGGAAGGACCCGAAGTGGCACTTCCATAGCCGCGAAGACGCTATCGACTACGCCGCTGCACACAAGATTCCGCTCAACGGCATCAGCAAGAAGAAGATCTACTCCGAAGACGGCAACCTCTGGCACCTCTCTCACGAAGGTGGCGTCCTGGAATTCCCGGAACAGGAACACAAGTACGAGTTCCTCAAGCACACCGCCACGTTCGAAAAGGCCCCGAACAAGGCCGACCACGTGACGATTTCCTTCGAAAAGGGCAATCCGGTCGCTATCGACGGCAAGAAGATGGGCGCTGTCGAACTCCTCGAATACCTGAACAAGATTGGCGGCAAGAACGCTTGCGGTCTCCTGGACATCGTCGAAAACCGCCTTGTCGGCCTCAAGAGCCGCGGCGTGTACGAAACTCCGGGTGGCACGCTCCTGTACAAGGCTCATGAATGCCTGCAGCAGCTCGTGCTCGACAAGGAAACTTTGTTCGAGGCCCAGAAGATGTCTATGACCTATGCAAACCTTGTCTACAATGGCCAGTGGTTCACTCCGCTTCGCCAGGCTATGGACGCCTTCTTCAATGAAGTGAACAAGGTTGTTACCGGTGACGTGACCCTCAAGCTCTACAAGGGCAACATCATCCCGGCCGGCATCAAGAGCCCGTACAGCTTGTACGACATGGGCCTCGGTGGCTTCACGGACGTTGACATGTACGACCAGAAGGACGCTACTGGCTTCATCCGTTGCTACGGCCTCCCGCTCAAGACGCGTGCCCTCTTGCTCGGCAAGAAGACGAACGTTGACTTCGGTGGCGTTCCGAGCCTCAAGAAGTAAAATAGGGCTATGAAACTATTGGCTCCGCGGTGCATGCCGCGGGGCCTTTTTTGTGCATTTATGGCATATGAATGAAAAAATGGTATATTGTGCCTGTGAAGACTTTCTTCTGCAAGATTTGTGCTGCTATTTTCTCTTGTACCGTTTATAGGTTTCTCCGCGTTGTCGGTTGGAAGCGTTCGACGGTGTATGCGAATTTGCATCATGTGAGTAATGCGCTTTTGTGTGTGAAAGGGGAGGGTGGCCAACAGCTCCAGAACCCCAAAGCGTTTTACTGCGAACTTTTGTGCCATCTTGTGCGCCATGTGGGCGAACTGCTTTTTTGCTTCGGCTTTTTCAAACGTCTGCCTGCGGCACTTTCGGCATATCCCTGCCGTGTTGCTGGTTGGAATTTTGATATTGCAGAAGGCTCGGCAGATGTCCTCGAAAAGATGCGTGATGGCGGAATTTTCCTTACGGCGCATTACGGCAACTACGAGGCAATCGGTCCGTGGCTCTGCTGCTTGGGAATCCCGCTCAAGGCGAGCTATATCCCCGTGAAACCGGCGTGGCTCAATCGCATTCTGGAAGGCCGCATTCGCGCGGTAGATGGTTACCGTTATTCGGTCGATGCCCGTACTCCTCGCGAGTTTTTGCGATTGCTGGATGAGGGCAAATTATTTTGTTTGCTCGCCGACCAGGATAGTCGCATCCCGAGTGCGACCGACGGAATTTTTTTGGGAAAACCTGTTTGCAACAATCCGCTCCCGGAATTTTTGCTGAAGTACCGCCCCGAAACGCCTGTGTTCGTTTGTTGGATGGAGGAACGGGAGAAGGTGACGAAGGTTCTCCATGCCGTCGAAATTAGGAGGGAATCTGTGATGGATTCGTTCAACGACTGGCTTGGGGAGCGCATTGCTGAAAACCCGACGCTTTGGTACGGATTTACGCATCGAAGGTTTATGAGTAAAGCGCCGGAGAGGTATGAGTGAGCTATGAGGTCGGCACTTCGTGCCTTTGAGGTTGCTGCGCTTTGAGGTATGAGGTCGCTCCCTTCGGTCGCTTTGAGGTATGAGGTAGATAGTGGTTAGGGATTAGGATCTAGGGGCTAGGGTGAAATATCACGGCTTCGCCGTCTTATATTAACGCACAAAGTGCGTGATTCTTTTCACTAGTCTCCCACCTAAAGGTGGCCATGCCCACATAAGTGCTAAAGCACTAAGTGGTCAAAGGTAGCCTCTTATCTCTAGTCTCTATTCTCGTGCCTCGTGCCTATCTCCTTGATACTCAACGAATTAGGCTAAAATTTCGCGTTTTCTCCTTAAATTTTTTTCCAAACAGCCCTGTTATGTCCAAAAATTGACACTTTTCTTTTGCTATATTCCGCTTACTCCCGAATGGGGGTGCGTACGGTGAAAGCCGTGCCGCTGTGTCAACCCAGGGCATTCATGACCCTAAAATTCTACAAGTAGGATTATCAAATGGATTTTTCTGCAGTTATCGCCGAAGAACTTAACCTCGAAGTGTGGCGCGTCGCCAAGGCGCTCGAACTCATGGACCAGGGGGGCACAATCCCCTTTATCGCCCGTTACCGCAAGGACCAGACGGGAACTCTTAACGAAATTGAACTCCGCGACATCAGCCACCGTCGCGACTACCTCCAGGAACTCTCGGATCGCAAGGACACGATTCTCAAGAGTATCGAGGAACAGGGCAAGCTCACGCCCGAACTCAAGGCCCAGATTGAAAACTGCAAAGACAAGACCCTGCTCGAAGACATTTACGCTCCGTACAAGCCCAAGAAGCGCACCCGCGCAACGATTGCGAAGGAACTCGGTCTTGAACCGCTGGCCCGCCTGATGTGGGCCCAGGAAAATACGGGCAACACTGCCGAAGAAATCGCCCGCATCTACCTCTCCGAAGAAAAGGGCCTCGCCGATCCGAAGGCCGCCCTCAAGGGAGCCTGCGACATCCTCGCCGAAGAAGTGGCCGACAATACCGAATTCCGCCAGTACCTCCGCAACAAGGTGGAAAAGACGGGCGTCATGGTTTCCAAGGTCAAGAAGGATTTCGAAAAGCAAGACACCAAGTTCAAGGACTACTACGACTTCAGCGAACCGGTCGGCAAGATTCCGAGCCACCGCATGCTGGCGCTCCGTCGTGGCGAAAAGGAGAAGGTGCTGCGCCTCTCTATCGAGGTGCCGACCGAAGAAATGGTGGGTTACCTCAAGAACCAGGTCATCAAGGGTGAATCTGTCTGGAAGCCGTATCTCGAAGAAATGTGCCAGGACGCTTGGGACCGCCTGTTGCAGCCGAGCATGGAAAGCGAAGTGCGCCTCCTGTTGAAGGACGCCGCCGAAGAAGAAGCTTTCAAGGTGTTCTCCAAGAATCTGCAGGACGTTTTGCTCGCTGCCCCTGCCGGCCACAAGGCTGTGCTCGCTCTCGATCCGGGTTTCCGTACGGGTTGCAAGGTGGCCGTGCTCGATGAGAACGGCAAGTTCCTGGACCACGGCATCATCAAGCCGCATGAACCGCACAACGACAAGGCTGGCGCGGCTGTCTACCTGATGCAGCTTATCGACAAGTACAAGATTGATTTGATTGCTATCGGCAACGGTACCGCAAGCCGCGAGACCGATGCCTTCTGTGGCGAGATGGCTCTCAAGTTCAAGGGCAAGGTGCCGCCGCGCGTCATCGTTTCCGAAGCCGGTGCTTCGGTGTACAGCGCCAGCATGATTGCCATCCAGGAATTCCCGAAGGAAGACGTGACGACTCGTGGCGCTATTTCCATCGGTCGCCGTTTGCAGGACCCGCTTGCTGAACTCGTGAAGGTCGACCCGCAGTCTATCGGTGTGGGTCAGTACCAGCACGACGTGAACCAGCGCGAACTCAAGAAGCGCCTCGACGAAGTGGTGGAAAGCTGCGTGAACATGGTCGGTGTCGACGTGAACAGCGCTTCCGCTCCGCTCCTCTCGCATGTGGCGGGCCTCAGCAACACGCTCTCCGAAGCGATTGTGAAGTACCGCGAAGAGAACGGCGCCTTTGCAAGCCGCGAAGCTCTCAAGAACGTGAAGGGCTTTGGCCCGAAGGCGTTCGAACAGGCCGCCGGCTTCATGCGCATCCCCGGTGCAGAAAACCCGCTCGACGATTCTGCCGTGCACCCTGAAAACTACGCCCTCGTGGAACAGATGGCCGAAAAGGTCGGCGTTCCCGTGAAGGACATGGTCGGCAATGCCGAAGCCGTGAAGGCCATCAAGATTGACGAGTTCCTCTCCGACGAAGTGGGTAAGGCTACCTTGGAAGATATCTTGAAGGAACTCCAGAAACCGAGCCGTGACCCGCGTAAGGAATTCCGTTATGCGAAGTTCGATGACCGCATCAAGACCATCAACGATCTCGTGACGGGTAGCTGGATGGAAGGCGTTGTCACGAACGTCGCTAACTTCGGTGCGTTCGTGGATATCGGCGTTCACCAGGACGGTCTCGTTCACATTTCCGAGATTAGCGACAAGTACGTGACCGACGCGAAGGAAGTCCTGACCGTGGGCGACGTGGTGAAGGTGCGCGTGGTCGCTGTGGATGCGAACCAGAAGCGTATCAGCCTCTCCATGAAGCAGGAACAGACCGACGGCGTTGCCGGTGCGGGTGCCAGTGGCCCTCGCGGCCAGCGAGTTGGCGGTCCCCGCGGCAACTTCGGTGGCCGCGGCCGCGACAATGGTCGCGGCAATGCACGCCCGCAGGGCGGCATCCAGGGCCACGCTACGCTCGCCGACCTCAAGAACAAGATTGCGGGTAAGGAACGTCCGGGCTTTGCTCCGAAAAAGCCTGCCGCTCCTGTCCAAGTCGGCAAGCTCAACTCCATGCTTAAACAAATTATGAAGAAAGCTAAGTAGCGCCTTACCAAGTAAAGGTTAGTTCACAAAGATCGCCCCGCCGGGGCGATTTTTTGTGTTAAAAAATCTTTTTCGTCAATACAATTTTACACAAAAATTACCGCACTATCGTTTGTTGGGGGGTATTTTTATCTTGGGTGCCGTGGGATAAACACATAGGAGGCTTTATGCGTTCGTCCATTTATGTCTTTTTTCTCTCGCTGATGATGTCTGCTGCATTGGCGTTTGCCCAGGAGGATGCCGACGAGGCACTCCCGTCCGGTGATGAAACTGCACTTGAGCAGGATGAGTCTATCGACGATGCATCGTCTAGCGAAGAATCGGTGGCATCTGACGAGGAATCTGCATCCGATGAGGCTTCCGAGGGTGAAGTCGCAAAGGCTCCTTCGGGTGATTTCAAAGGCAAAATTTCGCGTAAAGGAAAAGATTGGTTCCTTGGCGAAAACAAGGTTGGTGAAGATGTTATCATCGAAGAACTGAATGCCAATTCAAGGTCGGCCAGTGAATTCCGCACATCCAGAGTCTTCTACTATCCGGGAATGGTGCTCGGTGGTGTGGGTGGTTTTGCTATGGGTTATGGCGTTGTTTCCTGGGTTATGGGCGAGGATATTGGCATGCCGCTTACTTTGGCGGGTGTGGGCATTGCTGGCGTAGGTGTTTTGCTCTACTACGTCGCTGGAAAGTATTTTGATTCGTCTATCCGGATTTACAACTTGGAAGTGGGCTACGACATGGCTCTGCAACTCCAGGTGGTTCCGACCCAACAGGGTGGCCTAGCTTTAGCGCTTGCGTTCTAGCGATAAGCTAAGTTCGAAAAATCATTCTAAAAAACGAACCCCGAGGTTATCTAACCTCGGGGTTTTGTTCGTTGTACGGACGTTTTAAATTATTCGTACTTGATCACGCCGGCCGGGCAGCTGTCAGCAGCGTCCTTGATTTCGCTTTCGTAAGCGGAGAAATCGACGCCTTCCTTCACCTGCATCTTTTCCGGAACGCTGAACACTGCGTCGCAAGTTGCTTCGCAGGCGCCGCAGGAGACGCATTCGTCGCTGGATTCGTCGAGCCAAACTTTCGTGATAGCCATATATACCTCTTTGTGTCTTGGTTGAATTTATATACGCAATATAACAAAATCTTGAACTATTAAAAATGGAAAAGCTGAAAAACTACAAAAAACATTCAAAAAGGGATAATAGAAGTTTTTTCCTGTCGCCTTCCTACTTCCTATGGTCTACTTTTCTAAATTTGCACCTAAATTCTTTAACCGTCTAAAAAGACGAAAACACGAGAGGTCAACACCCGCGATGAAAAAAGTGGTTGTAAAAATTGGTGGCAGCCTGGCAATCGACGAAGCCAAGCTCGCTGATTTTGTGTCGGCAGTTTCTGCACTCCCCGGCAGTGGCTGTCAGGTGGCCGTGGTTCACGGCGGTGGCAAGGATATCAACGAGAATATCGCCTTGCTCAAGGAACAACCGACATTCATCGACGGGCTGCGAGTCACGACACCGGGCATTATGAAAATGGTCGAGATGACCCTCTCGGGCCACGTGAACAAGAAGCTCGTGCGCATGTTGCTGAACAACAACTGCAACGCCATCGGTATTTCCGGCGTGGACGGCAACCTGTTCCAAGTCGTCAAGAAGCAGGGCAAGGTGGACCTTGGCCTGGTGGGCGAAATCAAGCAGGTGAACCCGAAGATTGTCGCAGACCTCTGGGCTGCCGGTTGGACTCCGGTAGTCAGCCCGATTTCCATTGGCGAGGGCCAAAGCTGGAACGTGAACGCCGATACCGCCGCAAGCGAACTGGCTGTGGCACTCGAAGCCGACCAGTTCGTGCTGGTGAGCGACGTGCCGGGCGTGATGGACGAGAACAAGAATGTAATTCCCGAACTGAGCGAAGCGGACGCCGAAAAGCTTATCGAGGCTGGCGTCATCTCCGGCGGTATGATTCCCAAAGTCCGCGAGAGTTTCAAGTCGATCCGACGAGGACTCAAGAGCATCCACATCGTGGGTTGGAAGGACGCGGAACACTTTGGCAAACAAATTAATGGAGATTTAAACTATGGCACAATCTTGCGCTAACCTGTTGGAACAGGACAAACAAATTATCGCGCCGCTCTACGGCAAGGCAGACATCAACTTCGTGAAGGGCGAAGGCTCTTACCTCTTTGACAATCAGGGCAACAAGTACCTGGATTTCGTGGCGGGTATCGCCGTGAATGCGCTTGGTCACCAGAACCAGGCCATCAAGGATGCTGTGGTGGATCAGATGAGCCACTTCAACCACATCAGCAACCTTTACCCGAACTACCCGCAGATTGAACTGGGCAAGGCCCTCCTCGAAATCACCAAGTTCGACAAGGCCTTCTTCTGCAACTCGGGTACCGAAGCCAACGAAGGTGCTATCAAGTTCGCACGTAAGTACTTCGATCGGAAGGGCGAAAAGAATAGGCAGAAGATTGTCACGTTCGTGAACAGTTTCCACGGCCGTACTTTCGCTGCTCTTTCTGCAACGGGTCAGCCGGCCATCCGTGAAGGTTTCGGCTCCATGCCGGGTGACTTCGTGCATGTCACTTGGAACGACTGCGAAGCCCTCAAGAAAGAAGTCAACAAGGACACTTGCGCAATCATGCTCGAAAGCCTCGCTGCCGAAGGTGGCGTGATGACGCTTTCGAAGGAAATGGTCGAGACCATCAACAGCTTGCAGAAGGAATGCGGCTGCCTCGTGATTGTCGACGAAGTGCAGGCGGGTGTGGGCAGGCTCGGAACCTTCCTCGGTTTTGAAAAGTACGGCTTGAATCCGGACCTCGTAACGCTTGCCAAGGGTATCGGTGGCGGTCTCCCGCTCGGTGCCGTTCTCCTGCGCCAGCACATTGCCGACCAGCTCAAGGCCGGTGATCATGGCACGACTTTCGGTGGTAACCCGATTGCTTGCGCTGCGGGTCTCGCTGTCGTGAAGCAGATTCCGGGCTTGCTCCAGAATGTGGCTGAACGTTCCGCCCAGATTAAGGCTGGCCTCAAGGCTCTTACCGAAAAGTACAGCTTCGCCAAGGAAATTCGCGGCGAAGGCCTGATTCTTGGTGTAGCCCTCGACGAAGCAATGCCGGTGGGCAACATCATCTCTGCCGCCCGCGAAGAAAAACTCATGGTTTTGAGCGCCAAGGGTAACGTGCTGCGTCTCTTGCCACCGCTTAACGTGAGCGCCGCGGAGTGTGATGAGGCCCTTGAAAAACTGGGCAAGGCTTTCGCGAAAGTCGCGAAGTAATTGCCTGTCATAAATTACGATAATAAAAAAGGCCTAGAATTCTAGGTCTTTTTTGATGAGAACTTTTCGGTCATGATTTCGTCGACTTTGCTGTTTAGGAGGTCTTCGATGAGCAGAGAATGTAGCCTCTGCTCGTTCATGATGATGTCACTCATGATCCTGATATAGCCTGATGCGAGGATGATAATCAGAAGTATATTCAAGAACCTTATTGTGAAAATGTTGCTGACGAATAGATTGATGATTTCCAGAATACTGATGATGAGGGTTGCCCTTAGAGCACTATAGGGGATGGGGCGTGCTTCCAGTTTGCGATGGATGAAGGTTGTTGTTTGTCGCTGGAGCAGGTCTTTGAATATGAAGTAGTTGATTAATAGTCCGATTATCGGAATGAAATTGAAAAAGACAACTCCGAGGGGTGAAAAATTGGTCTTGGTAAAACGACGTTGGGCCCTTTCTGCGTAGCTCAGCCATCGACAGAACTTTAGAAATGCGATGCAGAAGGGAATGCAGGATATCAGGACGATGACGATTGAGGCGCAACCATACAGAAGGAGTTGGAATGACGGTGGGGCTCCATTGCTCAGGGCTTCGACCTCTTTATAGAGGATGTTGCCCGCGATTTCGAACAGGATGGAATCCACGATGATGACGGCGATGATTGTCTTGATCCAAAATATCGCTTTCCAGCCGCGTGTCACGTTTTCCGGTGTTGTCAGGCTCGGATCTTTTTCGATTTTCCCGCTGTTTATTTCGCTGGTCATGTTCTTGCCTATCTTGAGTGCTGCTGGTGTTAAAAAAATAAAGGGAAACCTTTAGTTTCCCTTTATATAACAAATATTTCTACAAATTGATTCGTTAAAATATTTTCATTGCCCACTTTTAGCGGCTTTTCGGTCTCATGTACATTTCGTCGCAGACGTTGGTGAAGTCGTACCAGTGGTGACCCGTGAAAATGTACACGGTGATATCCCACAGGAGTTTCCAGAACGTCTTGGCTTTGTTTTCTTTCAGCCTGTACCAGGAGCCGTCCGGGGCTTTGCAGTAGTATTCGTTGTTGTCGAAATCGAGGTCATCCGTGTTGACTTTATCCGGATTTTCAATTTCGGTGACAGTGGAGTCGCCATTTTCGATGAGCTCTTCGATTTCCTTTTGCTCATCGGGGTCGAGCTGTTCCATCTTTTCATCTTTATCTTCTTCGGAAACGACCGTTGTCGTGTCCGTCTTTATGGTGTCCTTGGCGGCACTTGTGTCTTTCGGAGTCTTGGTGCTGTCTGGCTTGACGACTTCCTTGGGGGGCTGCTGTTGTGTATCTTCCATGCCGGGCACGTGAATTTTCTTTGCGCTGGAACTAGACTTGGCCTCTTCCTTCTTGGAAGAACTGCTAACCTTGTCGGAATCCTTCTTGACAGACGAGGAAGACTTGCTCTTGGAACTGTCCTTCTTCGAGTCCTCCTTGCTGGCGGAACTCTTCTTGGAGTCGCTAGACTTGACTACTTCCTTCTTGGAGGAGCTGGACTTAGCCTTTGTCGTGACCTTTTCGACCTTTTCAGCGCTGCTGGAACTGCTGATGTCTTCGCTTTCCAGTTCGTTTTCTGAGACCTGTGTGACTTCAGAATCGGTTGTACAGTTGGTGAAGGCGATGGCCAGCATGAGGATGGCGCAAACACCGATGAGATGACTGAGGGACTTCATATTTAGCTCCTGTTAAAAAAGTTCCGTAAATATAGCAGTTGTTTGTTGCTCGTTAAAGGCTTTTTTTTCGCCTTTTCTAGTGGTTTTTCGGCCTCATGTACATTTCGTCGCAGACGTTGGTGAAGTCATACCAGTGATGACCTGTGAAAACGTACACGGCGAGATCCCACACGAGTTTCCAGAACGTCTTGGCCTTGTTTTCTTTTAACCTGTACCAAGAACCGTCCGGAGTCTTGCAGTAGTATTCGTTGTTGTCGAAATCAAGGTCGTCCGTGTCGATCTTATCTGGATTCTCAATTTCGGTAACAGTGGAGTCGCCATTTTCGATGAGCTCTTCGATTTCCTTTTGCTCATCGGGGTCGAGCTGTTCCATCTTTTCATCTTTATCTTTGTCGGAAACGACTGTTGTCGTATCCTGGGAATATTCTATTACGCTGCTGGAACTCTCGGGAGTGGTGGGCGCAATGATGTCTTCTTTGCTGCTGGAGGAATCGTCTTTGGGCGGCGTGTTATGCGTATTGTCTTCCATGCCGGGGATATGGGGTTTCGTTGTGTTGGAACTAGACCTTCCGTCGGCTTTCTTGCTAGAACTGGACACGCCACTATTTTTCTTGCTGGAACTGGAATTCTTTTTGCTGGAGCTAGAGCTTACGGTTGTTGTATCGCTGCTCTTTTCGGAGGAGGATTCCGCAGAAACTTTTTTGGAGGAGCTAGAAGTCGCTTTCTTTTTGCTGGAGGAACTGGTCCCTTTTTCCGATTTTTTGGAAGAAGAACTTTTTTCCTTGGAAGAGCTCGAAATCTTGGCGTCGTCTTCATTGACGGGGGTTTCTTCGTCTAAAGCGGATTCATCGAGGAGCTGTATTCCGCTGTGTTCATCGTCCCCGACTGTAACGACATCGGAATCTGTTGTGCAACTCCAAAACGAAGTTACAAGTGTGAATACTCCAAATACGCAGACTTTTTTAATGGGGTTCCTCATGAATGGATCTCCTTTTGTTCCAACTTAGAATATTTTTGGAAAAAGTTCAATAAAAGTAATAAAAAAGTTACAAAATAATGAACAGCCCCAAATTTTGGGGTTGTTGTCAAAAATGCCGATTTTTTGGAAATTTCGCCTATTCTGACCGTATGTAGATTTCTTCGCAAACATTTACGAAGTCATACGGGTATTCTTTTGTAATCTTTAACGGCCTACCGAAAATCGATTCCGTTATGCTATCTATTGTATTTTCGGTAATTTTGTACCAGTTCCCGTCTGTGGCTTTGCAGAGGTATTCATTTGCGTCAAAGTCCAGGTTGCCTAAGTCGAGGGAGGTGGATTCATTCTTTTGAATGCTTGAATCTTTATTCTTTATGAGGCCCGTTATTTCTTTCTTTTCCTTGCTACCGATTTTATCCATGGATTCGAAAGCGGAATTGTCGGATTCCGAAAGGCTTGAACTGGATTCCTCCTCTTCGCTAGATGAGGATTCTTCCTCGGAACTGGAAGAAGAATCGTTTGCCTCCAAGCCGGGCATGTAGACTTTCTTTGAACTGGAACTTGATTTCTCGTCTTCTTCGGAGTCAGAATCGGAATTGTCTTCCTGGCTGGAACTGGAAACCTTTTTGCTGGAGCTTGATTTTGGCGAAGACTTCTTGGAAGAACTGGATTTCTCCTTAGAGCTCTTTGTACTGCTGGAACTTTCGACTTCTTCGGCTTCTTCTTCCTCGTCTTCTCCATCGTCTTCGTCGTCTTCATAAAAGACGGATTCGTCGACTATATAGACGTCGCTGAGTTCATCTTCGCCGACTGTGACTGTATCTCCTTCGGCAGTGCAGTTCCACAACGCCAATGCGAGGGGCAAGATTCCCAGGATGCAGATTTTTTTTACCGGAAGGTGCATTGTCGCTTTCCTATTGCTTTATGAAGTTATTCCTTGATTGTCGGCGCCTGTCTTGCCACAGGGGCGAGTTGCCCGTGCTTGCGGAACAAGTGCTTCACGAGGGTCCCGAATCCACGGAATACGCGATAGCGTTCGCGCGGGTTCTTGATGGCCATGATGCCTTGACGCAGAATGTAGCTTGGACGCAGGTAGAATTCACGGCGAGCCTTGTCGCAGAAGTCCACAAGCGCTTGGCTGGTGAGTTCTCCGCGCTGGATCGTGGTGCGGTGGAAACCGTCCTTGTCGAGCCACTGGTTATAATCTTTTGTTTGTAATGCGCCGCTTTCGAGTGCTTCCTTGTATGCCTCGGTGCCGGGGTAAGCCATGATGGGGTAGAACTGCGCCGTGTTGGGGTTCAACTTCTTGGCGTAGTCGAGCGTCATGCGGAGCGTTTCCGGCGTGTCACCCGGGTTGCCGACCATGAAGCAGCCATGCACCAGTAGGCCTGCCTTGCGGGCGTTCTTCGTAAACTCGATGGCCTTGTCGGTATTTTTTACGCCTTTATGGATGTTTTCGAGAACTTCGGGGGAGGCGCTTTCGAAGCCTACGCACATTTCGCGGCCACCGGCCTTCTTCATGAGTTTGAGGAGGTCGAGCGGTACATCGGCCCGGGCGTTGCAACTCCATGTAATCTTGAGGCCACGTTCCAAAATCAGGTTGCAGATTTCGCGCACATGTTCGTGGCTTGCGGTGAACGTATCGTCTTCGAAGAACACTTCGCCTAAATCCTCGAAGTTGTCCTTGATATACTGCAGTTCATCCACCACGTCTTTCGGTGAACGGCGGCGGAACTTGTGGCCGTTCAGCGTTTGCGGAATCACGCAGTAGCTACAGCGGTTTGGACAACCGCGGCCACTCAAAATCACAATCAGCGGGTTGAGGTTTGCGCCGTAGAAATACTTCTTGTAGCAGTTGTAAAGGTGTTTACGGTAGACCTTCGATACCCAAGGCAATTCATCGAGATTCTCGATTTTCGGGCCTTCGGGTTGAAAATCTACGGTTCCGTCTTCTTTGCGGAAGGCAAGACCCGCTATGCTTGAAATGTCTTTGATATCGCCGCGCAGGTAGCGCACAAGGTTCCTTGCGGTGTAGTCCGCTTCGCCGATAATCACGAAATCGAGGCTTGGTTCCATTTCCATGGATTCAAGCGGCTCGGCTGTGGCGTGCGTTCCCATGATGGCAATCTTCACGTTCGGAAGAGCTTCTTTAATTGCGTGGACTACCTTGAGGTCGTTCAGAATGCTAGGGGTACTCGTACTGCACACGACGAGGGCGGGGTCAAATATCTTGATGCCTTCCAGGGTATGTGGAAGGTTGAGCTCCATGGCGGGGCTGTCGATGAGCTGGATGTCGTTCCCGTCGGCTTCGACGGTGCCTGCGGCATAGCTCAGGAACATGGGCCAGTAAAGGGTAGAGGACTTGGTCACGCACGGGCTGCGAGACTCGCGGCTGAACATCGGATGGAACGGAGGATTTAGAAAGGTAATGCGCATAGGTTCACACATGATACAATATGGTGCAAAAATAGTTACATCTTTGTTGGCTCCGTTTCTTGAATAAAAAAAACGGTGCGAAAAATAGCTAGATTTTGCGCCGATGAAAAAACTTCTTTTCATGCTGGTTGTTTGGGGCGTCGCAAGCGTTCCTGTTCTTGCTGCACCCGCAGCAACTGCGGTGGGCAGTGCGGCTGATGCCGGCAGCGCAAAGCCGGTCGAGCCAACTCACGATACGATTGTATCCAAGTTTGACAATGGTTCCGTCTCCCGCGTTTATTATGTGTTGCACGGTACGGAAGTTCGCGACGGTGTTTCGGTGACTTATCACCCGAATGGCAATGTGGCCATTGAGGCGCCTTACGTGGCGGGCAAACTGGACGGTGTTTTCCGTAGTTATTACGAGAACGGCAAAGTCTGGAAAACTATTGGCTACAGGAACGGCATAGAAGAAGGCTTTTCCATTTCATTCCACGAGAATGGCGTGCGTGCGCTCCGCGAATCCTACAAGGCAGGAATCCTTGACGGAACAAGCGAGGAATGGAACGAAAAGGGTGTCCTCGTCCGCAGGATTCCCTACGAGAAAGGGCAAATCCATGGCAGGGCCCAGGTGTTCGATGAACTGGGTGCCTTGAAAGAAGAGATGACTTTTGAACGGGGAATCCGCAACGGCATTTACCGGCGCTACCAGAAAGGCGTGATGACAATGGAAGCGGAGTTCCAGAACAACCGCTGCGTCAAGAATTGTAATTTTTAGGCTCGGGGCTCGAGGCTCGAGGTTCCTGCCTCTAGATTCTCTGATGGAGATTGCTTCAGGGCTTTGCCCTTCGCAATGACAAGTTTTCCCTAACCACCAACCACTAACTAAAAAGAGGCTAGAGACTAGAGAATACCTTTGACCACTTAGTGCTTTAGCACTTATGTGGGCATGGCCACCTTTAGGTGGGAGGCTAGTGAAAAGAATCACGCACTTTGTGCGTCAATATAAGACGGCGAAGCCGTGATATTTCTCCCTAGACCCTAGCCCCTAGCCCCTAGACCCTAATCACTAACCACTAACCACTTCCTACTTCCTACTTCCTCAAAGGCGCAACGCGCCGACCTCAAAGCGAAGCGACCTCATCGCTCGAAGCGAAGCGCCCTCACCTCTTCTTCACCGCATTCCACACCATGTACCCGATGAAGAGTGCTCCTGCGGCGAGCAGCGCAATGGCGAGTTCGGAGTTGTACTTTTCGATGAGGTCTTTCTGCCCATGGGCGAGGTAGCCTAGGAATGCGAGAACGCAGTTCCAGATGGTGGCTCCGAGGAATGTGTACAAAGTAAATGGAAAAAGTTTCATCTTGGCAAGGCCTGCCGGAATGGATATCAACTGGCGTATAACCGTGATGAGCCTGCCGATGAATGTGGAAATGGATCCGTGCTTGCGGAAATAGTCCTCTGCCTTCTTTACTTTTGTAACGTCGATGAGCAAGAAGTGCCCTAGACGGCTGTCGGCGAATTTGTACACAATCGGACGGCCGAAAACCTTTGCAAGGAAATAGTTGATGTAGGCCCCGATGAGCGCCCCGATGCTGCCTGCAAGGACGATGAGCGCGATGTTCAGGTTCGAACCGGGCTGCATGGCCTGGTATGCTGCTGGAGGTATTACCAGCTCGGACGGGAACGGGATGAACGAACTCTCGATGGTCATCAAAAGCGCGATGGTCCAGTAGTTCAGGTTGCTGTTGTACCAGTCGATAATCTGCGTGTAGATGTTGGCTTTTTCCGTTTCTCCGGCAAATGCGATGCCGGCAAGGATTAATACGGGAACGATGATTTTAAATGATTTCATGGCTCTGTATGTTGTGTGTATAAAGAACGCCGTCAGATTGGCGGCGTTATAATGGGTTATAAAGGTTTATTTCTTCTTGCCTTTTTTCTTGGGCTTGGGTTTGGACTTGGACTTCTTGCCCTTCTTCTGTGCTGCCGGCTTTTCGTGTTCTTCTTCTGCCGGAGCTTCCTCGATGTATTGCTGTTCCGTCTGCACCTCAATCATCGAGGGGCTTTCGGTGTTGGCGCCCTGGATGGCCTGCTTGGCTTCTTCGACGTACCTACCGTTGGGGAAGCGCTTCAGGTAGATTTCGTAGTCCTTGAGGCGGTTGCCTTCCCTGACCAGTTCAAAGATGCCTGCTTCGGCTTCTTCGCGGAAGGCTCCATCAGGATTGTCGTTCAAGTAACCGAGGTAGGCCTTGAAAGTGTTCTGTGCCTGGATTTCGCGGAACTTGTGGTACTCGGAGAGGACCATGAGCTTGTGTTCGATTTCGGCACGACGCGGAGAATCCGGATAGTACTCGAGGAACATCTGGAGCATTTCAGGATCGTTGGAGGCCATGACCTGGTCGAAACGGGAATCTTCCTGCTTCACCTGGTAGTGCTTCAGTTCGACCTTGCCTGTATCCAAAGCTGCGTAGAGTTTTTCCTTGGTTGCGAGGTCTGCCGGATGGCAGAAGGCGAGGAAGCTTTCGAGCACGTCCGAGAACTGAGTCCTGGTGTAGGCTTCGCTCATGTCGGGCAGTTCGCCGTCTTCGTCGAGGAAGAAGCGGTAGTCGCGTTCGATGGCCATGCAGTCCCAATCACTGAGCGTGTCCTTGACTTCGCTGTTCTTGCGGAGGATGTCGTCACGATCGTGCAATGCATAGCGCATGCGACGGTCGCGCCTGCTCTCGCGGCCGAAGTCCAGGGACAGTTCCAAGCCGACGCGTACAGGCCACTTGTAAGAAATCTTGTCCATCGTGATGCCCGAAAAACCAGACGGGATGCTCACGTCGTCGTTGGACCGGGATGTCTTGTCCGTCGCCTTGATGTTCTCGTAAGGGAGGAATTCCTTGCGTACATTGATGCCGATTTTCAGGTCGACGTCCTTGAAAACTTCGGTAATCCTGTATTCGAGTGCGCCCGACACGAATGCCGTGGGGAGATATTCCGTGTTCTGGTTCGTGTTGTCCAGGTATTCATCGTAGAAGGAGAAGAAATGCATGCCGTAGCCGCCGAGCATCCTGATGTCGAAGTCTCCGGCGATATTAAAGCTGAAACCGGCAAGGAGAGACGGTGCGTAGGTGAGGAAGCTGAGCTCGCGGTCTTGCTTGGGCCCTTTCTTCTTGTCGCCGTTGTCGGTATAGGTATAAGCCGGTTCCTTGTCGATGGTGCCGAACTGGATGCTGTTGACTTCCAAGCCGAGCCAGATAGTGAACGGAATGTCTGCCTTGGCAAATGGGGTAATCAGGGGGCTCCACAAGTAACCCACGGATAGCGGGAATGTAAAGACATCTTTGTCAATGGGTTTGTTGAGCAGCTCGGGATCCTTGTCTTCGAATACGAGGAAGGCGGGCTCGGCTTGCAGGTAGAACTGCTGGCGCCAGTTGGAACGCTCAAAGTCGGCGGCAAAGCTTGCTGCCGAGTAAATCAACAATAGGAATACAATTAATCTACGCATTGCTCTAAATCTAGTTTTTCCAAGGGGATGCGGGAATGTTCTTTACAAAAAAAATGTCTTTTTTTGGGGCGAAAATGCGTTTTTGCTAGAAAGTGAGGTATAATCCTATTCCAAATAGGACGATTCCCGCTCCTATAAAGGACACTCCAGCGATGGTTTTGTGGTCTCCGGACTCGGCCAGATCGTGGTTTTTCTCTTTTTTCTTCTGAAAATTGGCTCCGTTCGGGTCGGTTGGCATTTTCAACTCGTCCTTCAGGTCGTTTGCTTCGCTGTAATCGCGCTGGCCGAGGTAGAGGAACAAAGCCCCTATGACAACGGGGGCTATCGCACTCCCCATAAGGGTCTGCCCGAGGTGGTAAATTTTGCGACTGCGAATCCAGTCTTTCTGGGCCTGTAGCTCGTTGAAGTCCTTGATTTCCTGGAGCTCGATGTTGAGGGTCGTTTCAGGGACGGGTGCGAGATAGAAACTGACGAGGCTGTCGCGGTAGCCTTCCCTGCGAAGTCGAAGATTGACTAAACCGGGGTCGGTATAAGTGAATTTATTCGGTGTATGCGCAATGGGCCTGCTGCGCTTTGTAATTTCCTCGCTGCTTGTGTAGATTTCGGCTCCGGAAGGTTGCGTCATGATGCGTATTTCCGGTGATATCCTTTTCAGCTTGAGTGAAATTTTGACTGTGTCGCCGGGAATGGGACGTACTGTGGCCTGGGCACCCCAAAGGTGTTCTACCTTCCAGTAGGCGTTCAAGACGATTTTTCCGGTATCGAGCGTTACGAATGTGCATGGGGTCTTGCAGAGCGCGTCCTTTTCGGATTTCGAGAGCATGGCTCCTTCGGGGTCGGTTTCCACGTGGATGTAGCTTTTCTTGTTCGCTTGCTTGACCTTGATCCCTTGCGATTCTTGGACGAAGTTCTTTATCTTGTCTGAAACAACGGCATCGGAGAGCACATTTGTTGCCGAAATCGTTGCCTTTGCAATACTTATAGTCGGTAGCGAGTCTTCGAACTGGACTCGTTTTAATTGCAACTCCAGGGAATCGGCCGATTTGCCTTGAGAAATTTTTCCAAAGAGAATTTCTTTTGTGCCGAGTTTGGAATACTTGTCCTGGATGCAGGCGTTGTCGCTACAGTCTTCGATTTGCTTGCTGTCGGCGAAGACAAAACTTGTGTCGGATTCTTTAAGTAACTCGGCGGTCAACGATGTTAACAAGGCGGCTTTGTGCGGTTCGATTCCTTCGGCTTCGTAGCCAGCGAATACCTTTGTGTAAACTGCTGTTGGAGCGGGAGCGGTGGAGTCTGTAGAGGTGTTTCCTGACGAGTCCGCAACTTCGGTGTTGGCTGTGGAGATGCTGTCTGCACTGGTTCCCGTGCTGCTGTCGCTCGCGGCAGCTGCGCTAGAGTCCCCTTTGACTGGGCTCAACAGGTCGTTGCCTTGTTTGTCGACAATACTCTTGAACTGGCTTTTGGGAATGCGTACGATGGTGAACTTGTCCTTGATGTAGCCTCCGAGATTGACTGTGTCTTTCTCGATTCCTAGAAACTGCGCTTTTTGCGTTGTTCCGGAAATAAGCTCCACCTGCGCCTCGATTCCCTTGGAATCGGCGGCATGGAGTGCTGTCGTCAAAATTAGGAGCGGGATGTAGAAAAACTTTTTCATAGCATTCTCCTAGAAAGAAAGGATGAGCCCTGCGGACAAAACAACAATACCCACACCGAGGGTTGTACCGCCGATAACCTTGGCTCTTTTTGCCTTGTCTCGGTTGTCTGCAAAACTATCTTTTTTGTCTTGGTAGCTGTCGCCTTTTCGAATACGGCTGTTTTCGATGGCCTTGTGGTCGTCTTTTGCGTCTTGGATGTACTTATGGGTGACGATGGCAGAAACGGCGCTTGCCGCGAACGGAACCAACGAAGCCCAAATAAGCTTGTGACCTAGCAATTTACGTTTCCTTTGTGCCAACAATTTATTCTGGGCATCGATAAGTTCTGTGTCATAGCTCTGTCGCAGCGCGACAATTAAGTAGGATGTGTCTTTTTCGGAAAGCGAGATGTTGATGGTTGTGTCCCTGTATCCGGCTTGGAACAGGGTAACCCGTACGGTCGTGTCACCTTGCGGGACCTTGATGAATCCGGGGCTTACGTAGTTCGGCTTCGAAGAAAAATCGGTATGGAGCTTGTTGACATAGATATCCGACATCGTCGGATTTGTCGCTACGTGCAGGTAACGTTGTGGTTGAGATGTCTTGATTGTCGCTGTAGAATCCTTGGCTTGCGCTTGTGTGGAATCTTGAACAGGACTGGCAATGGAAATACCGTATAGAACAGCGGCAAGGAACACTAGAAAACGTAGAGTCATTCTAATTCCTCCTTGCTGATATAGGGGCCGGAGAGAACTTGTACATCGTTTTCAGGAGTTACGTTCCAGTAAACAGGTGCGCTCTGGTTCCCTGCGTTGTCGGCAACCCGGATGTAAACTCGCATAGGCTTTTGGATGGGCATGATGATGTCCAGTTGCGGTTCTGTATAGGTATAAACAATATTTGTTGGCTCGTCAAAATGAATGTCTATTTTTGATAGGGCTACTCCACTCCCCTTGTCCAGTAGGGAGAATGAAATGGGAGAATCCTTCGGGTATTCGTTTTTCAGTGGCCATATAGTTGGTGGTGTTTTGTCTTCTAGATACACCGTGTCGGCATAGATTAGAACATGTTCGGGAATATCTATTGTGAAGTGCTTGGCCTTGTATTCGCTGAAATAGGCTTCTTCCGTGTACACCGTGACGCCGGTTTGCGGCTCAAGCTTTATGGTTTCGGTCGTTTTTTCGCTAGAGCTGAAAAATTGATTCAGTGTATCACCCTTGATATTGACGATGGTAATTCTTGTGTCTGGAGAAAGAGCGTTGTGGTACGACTTGTATTGGATGGGAATGTTGAGAATGGAGGAATCCGTATCGACAAGGGTTGTGGAGAAGTGGAATATATTGGATGTGTCTATGGACTGGAGCCCTTCGTTGTTCCATATACTCATGACGATGCCCCAGTAGTACGAGATGGAATTGTTCGAGAGGTCTATGCCGAGTTTTTTGAGCATTTCGTTGTTGCGGACAATCGGGCCTTGGAAACTGACGTTGTCGTCACAAGCGACAGTCGCCATCGGTGTTTTCCAAACATCTTCTTCTATACTTGAACCGTAAACTTCGCAAATGGCTGTTTCCCAGGGGTCGATTCCCGTTGTCATCCATTTAAGTACAATTTCTTTATCGGAGAACGGATCCACTAGATTGTATCCGTTCCGAGGGCTTATTAACGATATGCCCGAAGGTGTATTAACGAAAATTTTTGTCGTGTCCCTTAAGGTATCTCCAAAGGTGTCTATGGTTTGTAAAATACACTCGTATTCGCCGGGTTTGTAGAATGTTTGTCGGAAATTGGCAATGTTGATTTTCTTTCCGTCTAATTTCCAGACTAGGCTTTGGTAGTAGGTCGCTGCGATATCGGCATCAAGGACTTCTCCGTTTAGGTGAAAAACGGCTTGAATTCGGACCGGCTCGTTTGTGTCGAGGAAGACCTCGTTGCTTGAGGGGTAGAATACGTGTGCGGCGCCGATAACGCCTTCGGGAACGATATGGATGGACTGCTCAAAGTTGTTTGTTTGTGATTCTGAAAACTCAACTTCATCTCTAGACAAGTGGGACAAATGGATGTCGTCTCCGCAGGAGGAAAGAGTCAGAGCACATAGCGTTGTACATGCGGCAGCAAAAATCTGATAAAGTCGTCTTGTCATTCGTTTTGCTCCAAGGATAAATTGCCGTTTTGCTCGCCATTCTGAAGCTTTTCATAGTCTTCTTCGGACAGGACGATGGCCTGGGCTTTGGTTTCCCAGACGGGGGAAATTCCTCCATAGGGGTCCTTTGCTTCGACCCACCAAAATAGCGGGCCCTCTGGAATGTCTTTTACTCGAAGGAGCGTTGATTTGACGAAGTCGGATCTGTAGAAGAATTGAGTCGTGTCGCTAATTGTATCGGAACCGAGGACGATGTTGAGCCGGTGCAACAAGGCGTCGTTTTCAGGGTCGTTGGCTTTTTTCCATTTAAAAACAACATTGGGGGATGTGAACATATTACAGGGGGAGACGCAGTTGTCTTCGTAACTCATGAAGGGCGGTTCGTTAATCTTGATTGTCCAGGATCTGGATTGGCTGATTCCATTTGTGTAGAATACGGTCGTGACAACTTCCTGTTCATTCCTAAAGAAAGCTTCGCCATCCAAGACGTGTTTGATTGAAGTCTTCCCGTTGGCGTCTAGGGTTATTGTCCCTTTCACATCGCCATTCGGGTTTATTCTGAAATAGTTGGGAACAAAGCTGAACGGGTTGTGGTCGTGGATGGAAATGGTAATTTGCGATTGCCTGGAAATAGTTGTGTCGTTGTTTGTATCAAACCAGAATATGCTAGGCCGTATAGCAAACGATTTCGTGGTGGTATTCCCACTCCCATCGGTGGCTATGATGGTAACAAACTGCGGAATCCATGAACGGTCCGTTTCGAAAGTGGGTATCGACAGTATTTTTCCTTCGGAAGAAAATTGAGTGACTTTGCGGTTGCCGATGTAGGTAATTGCGTTGGAAATGATGTTCTCTGCGCTTCCGTCTGTAATGATGAACTGTAATGAGTCGGCGAAGTCGAGCGTGTCTTTCCCTGATAGAGTCTTTATTGTCGGTGGAGTATTGTCGGTCATGTGCAATACTCCAATGGAAGTGATTTGACCTGCATTGACTTTAGCGAGGATTGTGTCGGCGACATAATCCGGTTTTGATTTGCAATGAGCCGTAATTTTGTATTTCCCCGGAGTAAGAGGTTTGATCTCGAATTTACCTGTTGTCGGATTTTTTTCAATCGAATCTTTGATGTTCAACGGATTATTGTTGGTGTCGAGGACAATCAGGTTGATTGTTGCGTACTGGTTCTCGTTGGACATTTTTATTGCACCGGCTATCGCCCCCTCGTCTTGGATTCCGCTCGTTGCGAATGTGCTGGTGATAGAGACCGTCGATGCTACGTTGTATTCGTTGAACGCTTGGACTGTCCAACGGTATTGCGATAACGGCTTGAGCTCGCGATTCATGTTGAAATAGGGCGTGCTGATAATCGTGTCGACTAGGTCAGGTTCGCTTTGTTGCTCATCCAGGAGGTTTGTCAGTACGAAATGGTAGTGCAATGTGCAAATGGAATCAATGTCGTAGGCGTTCCACGCAAACTGGACACCCTCTTGGGGCGGAATGTTTTGTGATTCGTCGGCGGGAAGGAAATTCTTGTTGTCCAAAATCGGTGGCGAGGAAACCCACAAGTGCAGCGTGTCGGTCAGGGTGTCCCCGAAGATGGTTACCAAGACAAAAACGATTTCGTGGCTTCCTGGCATGCCAATGGCGTCGTGGACGTTGAATTCGGATGCGTAAAATTTGCCGTCCATCAGCCAGAAACTTTCGCGGGTTCGGATGGATTTCGATGGCGAAACGTTCGCAATGAACAGTATGGAATCTCCGTGAATAATGGTGTCGGACTTGACCTTTGTCGCGGTAGAATCAAAGGACCTGGCCATGAATGCGCTGACAGCTATGGAACTGGTGTTGTCTTCGTCAAAGATGAAATTGTCCGAGTCGGTACATGCATTCAAGAAGACCGATAAAACGATTGTGAAAATGACCAGAGCGAGTAGTCGGAACGATTTTGTCATTAGTCCCTCTTTTTGGCCACGTAGAATGTGATGACTGCAGAAGAGTCGTTATCCCCGTAGTTGTCGGTCACAACGACTTGGAATGTATGCTCGCCTTTATCGAAACCAGATTGGCGAATGCTGCTGAATTCTCCTACGACATAGGATGTGCCGTCTATCAGGACCGTGTGTGTGTAATATTCGTTGTCATTGTCGTGGGATACCCATTCAAACAAAAATGACGTGTTGCTGTTTCCATAGAGCGTGTCGGATGGTTGCGGGCTGACAATGGAGTCTATTTGGGGAGGGGTGTTTATAATGATTTCAAAATTCGTTACAAGGGAGTTGCCTTCGGTATCGGTTACGATTAACTTATTTGGTATAGATTCTTGGGCAGGCTTTTTATTGACAAGGTATTTTGTTTTGCTTCCGAGGAGGATATCGCCATCTTCCTCGGATTCCCGATACCACTTAAAACTCAAATTTTCGGAATATTGGTCGGGGTGGACAACCGCGTAAATTTTCGCAGAATTTTGTGGATGAATTTTTAGCAGGGTAGAATCGATTTCCCCTTCTTGCTTTACGTAGATGGAAACGTTTTGTACCTTTTGGCTCTCGTCGGGCGTGCTCGGAATGTCAAAACATGCCGAAAGGGCTAGGCCAGCAAATAGCGCCGCTAGGGACGAGAGAATGCTCGATATGTGGATTTTCTTGAATACCATCATGTACAAATGTAACTATATTCTTAAATATGAGTACCGAAAATTTTGAATATAAAAACGCAATGGCCCGTCTCGAGGAGATTTTATCAAAAATCGACAATTCTGAAATGGAAATAGACGAATTGGCCGGGCAGGTGCAAGAGGCTACGGAACTGCTGCGTAAGTGTCGTCAGATTTTGCTTGCGACCGAGAAAAACGTGCAGGAGGCCTTGGCGAGCCTGGACGGTGAAGCGGATGAGTAGTGAAGGAATGTTGTCGCAGGGACAGGTCGTTCCCGCTATCGAGGTGAACGGACTTACTGTCCGGTTCCCGGTCCGTGGAGGTGTGCTGGGTAAGGTCAGGGATTACTTTACGGCAGTGGACAATGTTTCTTTTGTTCTCCCGCAAGGGAAAATCCTGAGTATTGTGGGTGAATCTGGCTGTGGAAAGTCTACGCTTGTAAAATCACTTGTCGGGCTGGTTCCGGCGGTGTTTGTTGACTATAAATTGTTCGGTGCTCCGGTTGTCGACGGAAAATTTTCTGGGGACAAGCGTGTTTGTGATTTGGTCCAGATGGTGTTCCAGGACCCCTTCAGCAGTTTGAACCCGAGACAGACTGTGGTAGAAATTTTGACGGCTCCGCTTGTGGCGAGGGGCGTGTCGTTTGATGAGGCTCGAGGCCGTGCAAGGCGACTCCTGGACCGCGTGTCTATTCCGGATGGGGCACTCGACAAGTTCCCGCATGAGTTTTCTGGCGGGCAACGCCAGAGACTTTGCATTGCCCGTAGCTTGATGGTTGAACCGAAAGTGTTACTTTGCGACGAAGTCACAAGCGCACTGGACGTGTCGGTGCAGGCGCAGATATTGCATTTGCTGGACGACTTGCGCAACGACCTCGGCTTGAGCATCTTGTTCATCAGTCACGATATGCAGGTGGTGCGTGCACTGAGCGACGAAGTCTTGGTCATGTATTTTGGGAAGGTCGTGGAACGCGGTGACGCCGATATTGTCCTCACGAACCCGCAGCATGAGTACACCAAGAAACTGCTTGCGAGCGTACCCACCATCAGAAGGGGCTGATTGTAGCGACGATTCAATAGCGGCTATGACTAGCCGCAGTTTACCCTTACACCTTCACGTGGAAGTAGTCCACATCGGGATGGCTGATGTAGAGACCGCTCACGGAAGCTTGCGGGTACATGGCGCCGTTTTCGGTGAGGCTGATGCCTACGCTTGCAAAGTCGATGAGCTTCGCGACGTTGAAGATTTCCTTGATGTTCGGGAGCACGGGGTAGCCGACGGCCGGGCGGATGCCCTTCCAGCCGTTGTTGTGCGCAAGTTCCTGGCTCAGGTATTCGGCGCCTGCTTCGGCGAGACGGTCGGCGACGGTCTGCATCAGGAGCACGTCGTAGTCGCTGCCGCCCTGTTCGGCCTTGAGTTTTTCGAGGCGCTTGACGAAGGCGTCGCTTACGGTGACGGCGAAGGCGCCCACGATGTCGCGGAATACGTCCTTACCGGCGGGAGCGGCGAAGACGCTTGCGGTGTTCGCATTTGCTGGCGCAACGTAGTCGCAGAGGGCGAGGCAGGTGCCTTCGGGATTCTGCTGGCGTGCCGTGGCGACTTCGACAAGGTCCACGTCGGTGCCGGTACGGCCCGTGTTGAACTTGATGGAATTTTCCGTACCGGCTGCAGGGTAGAACGCCTGCACGGCACGCAGCGCATATTCGGGTTTTGTGAGCGACTTGATGAGCGCTTCGGCATCGGCCTTGAGCTTCTTGGCTTCTTCCTCTTCGGGCTTGATTTTCCAAGTGAAGAAGAAGTATTCCCAGCTGATAAGCGGGATGACTTTTTCGAGCGGAATCGGCGGGAGCTTGCTTTCGCCCATGAACGG
>JAEERM010000132.1 GCA_016285835.1 Fibrobacter sp. | reverse complement strand
GCACCGTCGTGAGCGAACGGCTCCCCGGATCCCCTTCGTGGATTTGCTCCCCGATAAAATGGCTCACTCCATGCGGACGGCGGTCGTACAGCAGTTTGTAAGTACCGCGAGCCCCCTTCACCAGGCGCGTTTCGAGTTGTTCCATAATGTAGTCCCACGGGATTTGCCCGATTTCCTTGAGGGACACCCCAGGGCGCACCGCACGGCGGTAAACTGCGGCAGAATCCAGGACAATTTCGTACAACATTTTTTGCAAAGGATTGAACTTGCCGTTCACGGGAATGGTGCGTGAAATATCGCTGTGGAGCGTCCCTACGCGGGTTCCGAAATCGAGCAGCACCAGGCTACCCTTCTTGAGAAGTTCGTCCTTTTTCACGTAATGCAGGCAGCAGGCGTTCTCGCCCGAAGCGACAATGGTCGGGAATGCCAAATCCCCGTCGCCACCGAGAAGCAGTTGATGGTCAAGGAACAGGCCTAGGTCGCGTTCGCCCTTGAACGAGGGCATTGCCTTCAACAGTTTGCGGAAAGCCTTGTCCGTGGCCACCTGCGCGCGCTTTGCTTCATCGATGCGCGGGGCATCCAGCGGGAGTCTCAGTTCCCAATGCAAATCGGCGGCACTCCGCACAGCAACCCTATGTGGCCGCAAGGCTCGTTCCACTTTTTGTTTGAACTTCCAGTTGTGGTCGCCCTGGAATTTATCATGAAAAAAAGCATAAACGAACGACTTTGATCCCTTCTTCTTCACAAGAGATTCAAGGGTCTCGTAGAACTTATCGGCAGGCCGAACATCTTTGAACCCCGTCAGTTGCGCGGCCTCGGAATCCCCAGCTAGGTAGCCAATCCGCTTGCCCACCCAAAATTCCTTGAACGGGTCTTTTTTCGGGACGAACAGGATTTCGGACTTGGATGCGGGGTCGAGCAGCAAAAAACATCCTGCCTGGTTCACGCCCGTCAAAAAGAGAAACGCTGGTTCTTGAATAAACTTAGTCCAAGAGGAAGTGAAGGCTTCCTCACACCCAGGGTCCACGGGCATGCCCGCAAAAACGCACACGGAGTCCAGTTTTTCTATCAGGGCCATGCGGCGGGAATGGTAAATTTCCCTGGAATCATGTTTACAAGAAGATACAAATACCTGAGAATAGGCTTTCGCCAAAGAAAAATCCTTTTGCATAGGTAAAAATTTATGTTTTTTACAATTAATTGCCTTTTAACAATATATATTTAGGCTACCACAGACTAGAATGGAGCCTGAATAATGATTTTAAAGAATTGGAAACTCATCCTCGCTGCCCTCAGCCTTGCCATGTTCACTGCTTGCGCCGGTTCCTCCGGTGGTAGCGACGATAGCGGTGACGACGAATACTCCTACGAAGACGATGGTAGCGGCAACACCGTAAAGAAGAAAAAAGCGCCCGTGAAGGTCGACAAGGACGAACTCAAGGAATCCGAAAAGGAAGCCATGGCCCTCACTGAAGAGAACCACAAGCTCCGCAAGGAAATCTTCGACGCCAAGAACAAGCTCGGTTTGCCCACCGGTCAAGGGAGCGACGACGCTTCTGCCGGTGAATGATTAACGAAGAGCATTATCATATTTCCGACGACCTGAAACGCATTGTTTCAGGCGAGAACGAGACGGTTTTCCGGTTATTGGAGAGCCGTTTTTCTGTTGAAATCCAAACGCGACTCCCGGGACTCCGTATCAAGCCCCGCAAGGGGGCCGACATGGAGGGGGTTCTCTCTGTGCTGGACCAGCTCAAGATGTCGGCAAGGCATGGCGATGGCATGACAGCCAAGCAACTCGACCGTATTCTTGGCCCGACCGTCGAACCGTCCGGCAAGTCCATCCCCGACGCCCCCATCTTCCGCAACCGGTTCGGCATCGCCATCTCGGCAAAGACCCCCTCGCAAGTGGAACTTGTCGAAGCCGTCGAAAAGAACGACGTCATTTTCGCCAAAGGCCCTGCAGGGACCGGCAAGACATTCCTCGCCGTAACGCTTGCCGTCGCAAGCCTCGAGCGCCACGAAGCCGAGAAGATTTGCCTTGTCCGACCGGCAGTCGAAGCCGGAGAATCGCTCGGATTTTTGCCCGGCGACCTCAAGGAAAAAATCGCGCCGTACCTGCGTCCGATCCACGACAGCCTTTCTGAACTCCTCCCCGCCGAAAAGCTCCGCCGATACGAAGAATCCGGAGCTATCGAAGTGGCCCCCCTCGCCTACATGCGCGGACGCACGCTAAAAAGGGCCTTCATCATCCTCGACGAAGCGCAAAACACGACAATTGCGCAGATGAAAATGTTTCTCACGCGCCTGGGCCCCCATAGTAAAGCTATCATTACAGGGGATGCCACACAGGTGGACCTCGCCGCAGGTCAGGTTTCCGGTCTGGAGCACGCCATGAAAATCCTGAAAGGGATTCCCGGAATCGCGCAAGTGCAGTTCACGGCAACCGACATCCTGCGCCACCACCTGGTCAAGGACATCCTGCACGCCTACGCCGAAAAGGAAAAAAAGAAATGAAGAAGAAACAGATGAAGCTCCACCTCTTTATCGGATGGCTACTCATACTAGGCATCGCCTTCTTGCTTTTCCCAGACAAGAACGTAGCCGTGCAAGCCGAACGCCCGCACCTGGGGCAGCTCAGCACCCGCACCATCGTTGCCCCCATCAACTTCGAGGTTCCCAAGACCGAACAAGAAATTGAGCAGGAACGCAACCGCGCCGCTGAAAAGATCAACGCCATCTTCGAGTTCAACACCGACGAGAGCAATCGCATCCACGACGACATGAAGCAGTACCTCTCGAAGCTCGCTTCGTACGGAGCACTCCAGTCCCAAATCAATTCGACCGACGACGAAGAATCGCCCATCCAGCCCAAGGTGCAACAAGCATCTCGCCTTTACGAAACACTCAAGTCCCGCCTTTCCCCTTCGGCAATCAAGCAGCTGAGCGTCAACTCCAAGGCAAGGGATTCCCTGCTTTCAAAATTCAGCAAGATGCTGCAAAAAGGTGTTTCGAACACGTACATCGCCAGTTCCGAAACCGCCGTTCAACTTTACCGCGATACATACAACGTCCAGGAACTTAAGTTTATCATTTACAACAAACCGAACGTCGCGCTCATCAAAGACAACCAGGAATTGACGCTCGAAGTCAGTTCCATACAGCCGGTCCAGCGCAGCATCGACGAGACTTTTGCAGAACTGCAGCTCAGCTTCCCCAACGACCAAGGTATCTTGAGCGCCTTCTACGAAGCACTGTACGTATTCACGCTGCCCAACGTATTCTACCTCGATAAAGAGACGATGGCCCGCAAGCAGCAGGCCCGCGACAAGGTGACCCGCATCAAGGGCATGATTCCGCGCGGCATGGAAATCGTGACGCAAGGTTCTCCCGTCACCAAGGAAATTCTCGAAAGGATTGACGCGCTGCAGCTCGCCCAGAAAAAAGAAGAGAACTCGAGAGTGCTGACCGCACCGTACGGGCACTTCCTCATGTTCCTCATCGTCATCACGGCGTTCTACCTGTTCATGCTCGTGGTCTCGACACACTCGATGTTCAGGACCCCGAGGCAATTGTGGAGTTTGTCTGTACTCGTCGCATTGCAGCTGTTCGCCTTCTGGGGCGGAAAGTACCTCACGGACTTCCTGAGCCAGACTCCTGAACTCGCCTCCTTCTCCGAGAAGGTGGACTTCATGTGGCTGTACCCGTTCGCCTTCACGCCAGTCATCGCGACCGTGCTCTACGACAGGCGCCTGAGTACCGGATTCTGCGTATTCTCCGCATTCACGTTCGGCATCCTCAACGGATACGACCTTGCAGCGACCATCGCCGTCATCGTAGTGCTCTTCACCACGACACAACCGCTGACCCGCATGCGCTACCGCGTACAGTTCTTGTGGGGAATTTTCGCCGGCATCGGTTCTTTGGCCGTCGCCATCACGATTATGTTCCTGCTGCGTAACCGCATGGAATTCGCCCCGTTCTACCAGACGCTCATCGCCGCAAGCGTAAACGTCATCGCCTGTACGGCAATCGCTTCCGTGCTCTTTATGCACTTGATTGAACGCATCCACGGCATCACGACCGTGCTTACGCTCATGGAGATGTCCGACTTCAACAGGCCGGCCCTCAAGCGCATCTCGGAACTCGCTCCCGGCACGTTCCACCACAGCATCCAGGTTTCGAACCTCGCCGAGAAGGTTGCCGACAGCATCGGTGCCAACTCCCTCCTGGTCCGCGTCATGGCGCTCTACCACGACCTCGGCAAGACGATGCGCCCGGAATACTTCACCGAGAACCAGAAGCAGGGCGTGAACCCGCACAACTCGCTCGACCCGTACCAGTCCGTCAAGATTATCACGGGGCACGTGGAGCACGGCGCCATTCTCGCGAAGGAATACAAGATTCCGGACCTCGTTGCCGCAGGCATCACCGAGCACCACGGTACGACCATCATCCAGTATTTCTACCACAAGGCCCTCGAAGAGACGACCGATACCGACAAGGTCGTCAAGGAAGAAGATTTCCGCTACAAGGGTCCGAAACCGCAGAGCAAGGAAACCGCTATCCTCATGCTCGCCGACATCATCGAAGCCACCAGCCGTTCCATGACAGACACCTCCCCCGAAAGTCTGGAAGAAATGATCCACAAGACAATCCAGGGCCGCTTCATGGAAGGCCAGTTCAACGAAAGCGACCTCTCCATCAAGGAACTGTTCAAGCTGGAGAAGGCGTTCCTGCACAGCCTCGACGGGACGTATCACACGCGAGTGAAGTATCCGGGACAAAGGTAAGTAAGGGATTAGAATCAAGGATCTAGAGGCTAGGGAGAAATATCACGGCTTCGCCGTCTTATATTGACGCACGAAGTGCGAGATTCTTGTTCACTAACCTCTAGCCTCTAGTCTCTCACCTCTAGCCTAAGTCCAATTATTTCGCCAAAAATACGGGGAATCGGTTGACAATGGCCATAAACTTTGTATATTTGGCTCTGTAACTTTGAGAACGAATAGAAGGTTATCGGATGAATAAAAAGAATCTCATTCTTATTGCTGTCGGTGTCCTGATGCTCGTCATCGGTTTTATCTGTCTCGCCTCCGGCCCGGCAGACAATCCGGTCTCGCTCACGGTTGCGCCTCTTATCCTCTCGCTTGCCTATGTGGTGATTATCCCCATCGCAATCCTCTGGAGCGGCAAGAAAGAAGAGAAGAAGTAACAAATCCGGGCGATTAGCTCAGTTGGTTCAGAGCGTCTGCCTTACAAGCAGAATGTCAGCGGTTCGAATCCGTTATCGCCCACTACCGAAAGTCGGAAACGATTTGGGGTGGTAGCTCAATTTTGGTTAGAGCACCGGCCTGTCACGCCGGAGGTTGCGAGTTCAAGCCTCGTCTATCCCGCGAAAAAGCCCTCTCGAAAGAGAGGGTTTTTCGTTTTTGCAAAACATGATTTTCAATAAAAAAAAGACGAATTAAATTCCAAATACCCTTGACAGGATTCAAAACAATTAATATATTTGGCAAACCACTGGGGTGGTAGCTCAATTTTGGTTAGAGCACCGGCCTGTCACGCCGGAGGTTGCGAGTTCAAGCCTCGTCTATCCCGCGAAAAAGCCCTCTCGAAAGAGAGGGCTTTTCGTTTATTGTGCTTCGCAAAGTTTATACAAAACCATAAAAAAGAACCCGTTTCCGGGTTCTTTTTTTGGTTAGTAAATAATGGTTAGTAAGCAGTGGCGAGACAATTGTGGAGCAAAGCTCCACCACTGTCTACTGTTTACTGCCTACTGTCTACTAAGCTAGCAGCCGAGTTTTGCGGACAGGTAAGCTTCGAGTTCGTCGATCTTCACCAGTTCCTGCTTCATGGAGTCGCGTTCGCGGACGGTCACGAAGCCGAGCTTTGCCGGATCGGATTCACCCTCGCCCACCGTGTCGAAGTCGACGGTCACGCAGAACGGCGTGCCGAGTTCGTCCTGACGGCGGTAGCGCTTACCGATGGACTGGGTTTCGTCGTATTCCACGTTCCAGCGGTTCAGGAGCTTCTGGTAGAGTTCTTCGGCCTTGGCCTTCACCTGGCCCTTCTTCACGAGCGGAAGAACGGCAACCTTCACCGGAGCAATCTTCGGGTCGAAGTGGAGCACGGTACGTTCGTCGTTTTCGAGTTTTTCGACTTCGTAAGCGTCGCAGAGGAGCACGAGGAGCAGGCGTTCCACACCAAGGGACGGTTCCACAACGTACGGGATGTAGCGCTTGTTCTGAACCGGGTCGATGTATTCCTGCTTGACCTTGGATTCGTTCTGGTGCTGCGTCAGGTCGTAGTTCGTACGAGATGCAATACCCCAGAGTTCGCCCCAACCGAACGGGAATTCGTATTCGACGTCGGTGGTTCCGTTGGAGTAGTGGGAAAGTTCTTCCTTGGCATGTTCGCGGAGGCGGAGCTTTTCCTTGTTCACGCCGAGGTCGTTCACGAGCCAGTCGAAGCAATACTTGCGCCAGAAATTGTACCAGTCAAGTTCGGTGCCCGGTTCGCAGAAGAATTCAAGTTCCATCTGTTCGAATTCGCGGGTACGGAAGATGAAGTTACCCGGAGTGATTTCGTTACGGAAGGACT
>JAEERM010000033.1 GCA_016285835.1 Fibrobacter sp. | reverse complement strand
GTAAGGAAGAATTCGAGGCATATCAAAAAATGTACCACAAGGAATGGGACCATAACGCCATGGTCGACGGCGTCTTTGAGGAATTCGCGAAAGAAATTGACGCGAAGGTCGAGGAACGTGTGTCTGAGCGAATTTCCAAGGAAATCAGCGAACGTGAACGCGAAATTGCCCGGAAGATGAAATCCAAGAATATGCCGGTTGAACAGATTGCTGAGTTGACCGGCTTCTCCGTGGAAGAAATCAGTAATCTTTAATTTCCCTTCTTCTCTTTACACTGCGCGGAATCCGTCGTCGCCGAGGTCGATTTTCCCTTCGCGGAAGAGCGTTCCGAGAATCTTCTTGAATGTCTTTTTCGACATGCCGAATTCTTCGCGGATGGTGTCCGGATCGGTGTGGTCGCCGTAGGGGAGGAATCCGCCTGCTTCGGCGAGTTTCTGCATGATGGCGTCGGGGCTGTCGCTCTTCATGAGTCCCTTGTAGCCAACGGGCGTCAGGTTGAGCGTGATTTTCCCGTCGCTGGTGAAGCGCTGGATAAAGCCGGGCATCGTGTCGCCGATGTAGATGCGCTGCATTCCGCGTGTGAGCATGAGTCTGCCGGTGTAACGGTAGTCCACCAGAAAGTCGACGTAGTCCTGGGTCACTTCGTAGGCGGCGAGCTGTACGCGCTGCCCGATATGCAATTCGCTTGTGTCTAGGTCGAGGAAGCTCTTGATTTTTTCTGTCGCCACGAGGCGGCCGCTCTTTTCGTCTACGAGGATGTAGACGACGCACTTGTCGCCGCGCTGCAAATCGCCGAGCTGCTGCTTGTAGGGCAAGAAGAGGTCTTTGTTCAGGCCCCAGTCCAGGAACGCTCCGATGCGGTTCACTTCCTTGACGGTGAGGACGGCGAATTCGCCTGCCTGCGTGTAGGGCTTGTCGAGTGTCGCGATGGGCCTGTCTTCGGAATCCATATAAACGAACACGTCCAGGATTTCACCTTCTTCGAGTTCGAATTGGTGCTTGTTGCCCGGGAGCAGTACGCGCCCTCCGGTTTCCAGTTCCAGGTAGTAGCCTTGGGGGGTGACGCTTTCGACGCGCGCGCGGTTGAATTTTCCGATTTCCATGATAAGCCGTTCCGTTCAGGTGTAACTAAAATATAGAAATATATATCTTTAAAACATGAATTCCTCTATCGACTTCATCGGCGATATTCACGGGCATTGCACAGAACTCCGGGCTCTGCTTGCAAAGCTTGGCTACGTGGAAACGTCCGGAGCCTACCGTTATCCGGGCGGTTCCCGTTCCGTCGTCTTCCTCGGCGACTATATCGACCGTGGGCCGGAGGTGCGCGAGACGGTCAACCTGGTGCGTGCGATGCGCGATGCGGGGAGTGCCGTGGCCCTGATGGGAAATCACGAGTTCAATGCGCTTTGTTTTTGGCAGTTGAATGGCGAAGGCGGCTCCCATGTGATTCATTGCATTCCGGGGGGGTACCTGCGTGAGCATTCCTTCAACAAGGTGGCTATCCATACGCGGACGGTCGAAAGTTACAAGGGCCGCAAGCAGGAATTCCACGACATGCTCGACTTTTTGAAGACTCTGCCGTTCTTTGTCGAGACGGAATCTTTCCGTGCCCAGCATGCCTGTTTTGAGAAGGGTGCTGCCGCAATTCTGAATGCCGAGGGCATCCGTTGTTTTGCTGACGGAAACTTCGACGACCTCATTGCCCGCGCGAACGACCAGTTCAACGAGTACGACGATTCCCTGTTCGACCCGATAAACTTTTTCTTGAAAGGCCCCGAGATGAACTTGCCCGATGGAATTACTTTCCGCGATGGTGAGAATGTTTTGCGCAAACGGGCCCGCATCAGGTGGTGGGTGGATCCGAAGGGGAAGTCTTTGCGCGAACTGGCCTTCCAGCCTGGTGTGGAGTTGCCTGCCTGCGCTGCCCCTGCCGACGTTTGCAAGCACGAGTTTTATGGCGAGGCGGAACGGCCTGTGTTCTTCGGGCATTACTGGCTGACGGGGCTTCCGCACTTGATTCGCGAGAATGTCTGTTGCCTGGATTACAGCGTTGCCGGTTATCGCGGGGACGGGCGGCTTGTCGCTTACCGTTTCGATGGCGAGCAGCGACTGGACGAAAGTAAGTTCGTGTGGGTGGAGGCGACGTCGCTTTGAAATCTTTCTCGTCATTCGTCACTCGTTTCGCGTCTCTGAAGGTTTCTGCTACGCTGCTGGTGGCGTTTTTGCTGCTCACGTTCTGGGGCGTGCTGGCGCAGGCGAATGCCGAAAGCCTCGGTGCTTCGGTTGAGGTGGCGACTGACCGCTTTTTCGGGAGCTACTTCGTGTGGGCGGTTGGCTATATTCCCTTGCCGGCTTTCAAGTCGGTTGCGGCGCTGGGCGTGGTGCATCTCGTTTTGTGCCTGATTTGTCGCATGCCGCGCGGGTGGCGCTTTGCGGGCCTTTGGTTGATGCATATTGCGCTGATTGTCCTTTTACTCGGGAGCCTTGTCGGGAGCGAAATCAAGCGGGAATATAATGGTTATGCTATCGTGCCTGCTGAGGTTGCTGGCGCTGTTTCGCCGTTGCAGGCGGAGGTGGCCCCCCTTTCCGGAGCCCGCGACTTGCGACTTTTCCTTGCAGACGACAGTCTCGGTCTGGCTCCTTCCGAAATTGACGAACAGGAACTGAAGGGCGGCTGGCCTTACTTTGTCCAGTATCGCGGTTATGCGGAAATGGCGCCGGGGAAGAATGTGGCCATGTACAAGGTGCTTTACGACCCGTTCCATTTTGTGCCGTATGTGTTCATGGTGATGTTCTTGCTGGGGGCGACGCTCCATTATTTTGTGAAGGTGCGCGGTGTCTTGCCGTTGCTGGCTTTGCTGTTTGCTGCTTTGCCGATGGATGTGCGCGCTTCGGCTGTTCCGGTTTGGGAGGCTTTGCATTCCGATACGCCCGTCTTGGTGGATGGTGTTGTGCGGCCTTTCGATTCCTTTGCGCGTGGCTTTTTGGACGACTTGAGCGGGCGAGTGACGTACAAGTGTCGGGAAAACGATTTTTGCACGGGGAAAATTTCTGCCGCAGAAATTGTGCGACAGGCAGTGCTGACTCCTGAAAAGACACATGCTTATGCGTTGTTCAAGGTGCTCCGCGGCGATGTCTCCGAGGCGTTGCACTTGCCATCGGATTCGCGGTACGTGAGCTATGTGGATTTGGCGCTGTCGCGTGACTTGTTGGATTTCTACGCTAGCCGAAACGATGACCATCCGGCGACTGCCGAGATGAAGCGCCTCTACGGGAATGTTCGCCTGTACGAGTCGGTGGTGAACCGTTCGGCGTTCTCGGTTGCCGATGAAGAGGTAAAGTTCCGGCTTTCGCTGGAGGTGCTGTACCACCATGCGAATCTTGCGCTGTGGGGCTTTGTCGTGGCGTTCTTGGCTTGCCTGCTTTCGGCGCTGAATATGATTTTCCGGTCAAGGAAGTTGGATGTCGCGGCGAATGGGCTCTGTGTCGCGACTGCTGTAATGCTTACGGCGATGTTTGCGGTGCGCGCCATCGTGGCCGCCCGCCCGCCAATGTCTAGCTTGTACGAAATCGTGTTGCTGGTGGCGCTGCTTTTGATGGCGTTCGAGTCCGTTGCGTTTTTCCGCTGCAAGAACCGGACCTATGCCCTGATTCTTCCTGTCACCATGATGGCCGCGGTGCTGTTGTTCTTTGCGAAGTTCGTGTTGGAACCCGGCGACACCTTCCGTCCGATTCCCGAAGTGCTGAATTCCTCGGTGTTCCTGACGCTGCACGTGTTCACGATAGCGCTTGGCTTTGCGGGCATGATTCTTTCTGGCGTTGTGGCGCATCTTGTGCTGTTCCGTGGGAGTGAAGCGCTCCCGTCGGTAGAACAGCCGAAGGGCTCGCCCCTGTATGCGCTGATGTACGGGACGCTCGCGTTCGGCGGCGCATTTACGATTCTCGGGACGCTGCTCGGTGGCGTGTGGGCCGACTTTGCGTGGGGGCGCTTCTGGGGCTTCGACCCGAAGGAATGCGGGGCCTTGTTCGTGATTCTCTGGGCGATGCTGCTGTTGCATTTGCGGGCCGGTCGGCTCGTTTCTCCGCGCGGGTTTGCGCTTTTGAATGCATTCAGCTCCATTGTCACGTTCCTCTGCTGGTTCGGGATAAACTTGCTTGGGGTCGGGCTGCATAGCTACGGATTCCAGGGCGGCACGGCCATGTGGCTCATCGGCTTCGTCGTCGTCGATACCCTGGCCATAGGGGTGATTGCAAGGCGCGGGAAGTAGTGTGTGGTGTGAGTTATGAGTTATGAGTTGTGAGTTATGAGTTATGAGTTATGAGTTGTGAGCTATGGGCTAAGGGCTATGGGCAATGAGCTATGAGTTTAAGACTTGACATCATCCATTATCAATCATCCATTATCAATCATCCACCCCACACCTCACACTCCACACCTAACCACTAACCACCAACCACTAACCACTGTCTACTTCCTCACGCCTCAAAGCGAGCTTGCGAGCGACCTCAAAGGGGCTTTAGCCCCGACCTCACACCTCAATTTCTATATTTCCCCCCATGTTACAATGGGACACTCTTCTTTCTGCGACTCGTTACGGGCACCCGGCCGATCCGGACCCGAACCGTTCCGATTTCCATCGCGACTATGACCGCATCGTTTTCTCGACGGCATTCCGTCGCCTTGGCCGCAAGACTCAGGTCCACCCGTTCTCGGTGAACGACCACGTTCACAGCCGTCTCACGCACAGTTTGGAAGTTTCCAGCGTGGGCCGCAGCCTTGCCATTACGGTCTACCACCTGATCAAGGAACACCTGCCCAAGTACGTGAACGAATACCAGTTTGGCACGATTGTCCAGTCGGCGTGTCTCGCTCACGATATCGGCAACCCGCCGTTCGGCCATGCAGGCGAGGCGGCAATCCGCGAGTGGTTCCGCAAGAACCGCAACAGCGCTCCGCTCAGGGATTTAGGCGACCGCGAAATGGCCGATTTCGAGAATTTTGACGGCAACGCCCAGGGGCATAGAATCCTGAGCAAACTGGAATACCACTTTTTAGACGGCGGCATGCGCCTCACGTACGCGACCATCGGTTCGATGATCAAGTACCCGCGTCTTGCCATGTACGGGACTCCCACGAGCCTGTTCTCGACCGAGGCGGACCTTTACCGCGAAACGGCGGATACGCTCGGCTTGCCGGAAGTTGCCAAGGGCCAGTGGGTGCGCCATCCGCTGGTGTACCTGATGGAAGCCGCCGACGATATTTGCTATTCCATCCTTGACGTTGAAGACGCTATTGAACTGGGCATCCTTTCTTTTGCCGACGTGCGTGGCATGTTCTCGTACCTTTGCGGCCCCGATGTGGATATTGACCGCGAATACGAAGAAAACGGCCAGAACTTCCGTGACTTCTTGAGCAGCATTCGCGGGCACGCTATCCAGAACCTGATTGACGACGTGGCTGTCCTTTTCATGAAGCATTACGAAGAAATCATGAACGGGGCGCTCCAGAAGCATTTGATTGATCTCTCCCGCAGCGAGACGATGGAAGGTATCCGTATCGCGAAGCGCCTGGGCGTGGAGCGCATCTACCCGGACCGCCGCAAGACGGAACTGGAAGTGGGTAGCTATACGACGCTCAGCACCGTGCTTGATGCCTTCATCAACGGTGTCCACGATTATCGCCTGAACGGCAAGAATTCTTACCGTGCCGACCGCATCGTACGCCTGATTGGCCAAGCAAAAATCGGCCAGAGCGTCACTGCTGCAGAAGCGTACCACCAGGTGCTTGACTTTGTGAGTGGGATGACGGACAACTATGCGACCTACTTGGCGCGCCAGATTGGCGGGTTGGTCATGGGGCTTTAATGGTCTGGTTGTTTGACTACGACCTGACTTTGTACGGTGAAGAGGAACGCCATGTTCTCGTTTCCCTGGACCGCCGCATTTCGGCCTACGTGCAGAAGACGATTGGCGGTACGTTCGAGCATGCCTCGGAAATCCGGACGGAGTATTTGCATCGCTATGGCACGACTCTTGCGGGGCTCATGGCTTTGCACGGTACCGATCCGGACGACTTTTTTGATTTCATCCACGATTCTCAATATCTGGTGTACCCGGTCCCGGCACCGGCAAAACGCGACCTGCTTCTTTCGCTGAAGGGCTCGCGCGGTGTGTTTACGAATGGCCGTCACGACTGGAGCGAGGCGGGGATGCGCTCGATGGGAATTTTGGACTGCATGGATTTCGTGTTCGACCTGAAGGCCCTCGGTTGGGTCGGCAAGCCCCACGATATCGCTTACGAGAAGATGGAAAACTTCCTGAAAGGGCGCCTTGGTGCCGATTTTAACGCATCCGGCATCGTCCTTCTGGAAGATTCCTTGCGTAACTTGGAACCTGCCCATGCCCGCGGCTGGACCACGATTCTTGTCAATCCGGTTGAAAACGCTCCCGATTGGGTGGATTTTCATATTCCCCATTTGCTAGATTTAGACAAGATAGTTGATAAATTACCTTGCTAGAAACGTTTTTGAAAGACTCTTATGAATAGAATTTCTCTCTCCGTGATTTGCCTCCTGTGCCTGATGTTGTCCCCGCTGTTTGCGTCTCCGGCCATTCCGGTTGCTGCGCGTAACGGGTTTAAGAACATGACCGTGACGACGGAGTATTCCGACCTGCTCAAGGAAAAGAACGCGAGGAACGATTCCCTGCTCCCCGCACTCGATGGCGACAAGGCTTTTGCCGAAGTGCTCCGCCTGAATCCGAATTTCTGGAGCCTGGGTGGCGCTATCGACAAGGAAGCTTCGCTCGTGACCAAGCTGAACGCGAAGGTCGTCTTTATCGATGGTATTCGCGAAGAACCGTATTGCGAATTGGAAAAGGGCTCATCGAGCGATGCCGGCACTTGGAACGTGCGTATCGGTGTCGACTTTGTGTCGGGTGGCTCGAACATCGTGCATATCCACGTGCAGCAGTGCTTGGACTATGTTCGCGACGAACTGGGTTACGCTGTGAAGAAGGGCGACAAGATAGTCGTGGTGCCGCCTAAGAAGGTTCTTGACAAGCTGAAGAAAAGTGAAATTCCCGATGCCATTGACCTTGACTTGCAGCAGACGCTCCTTAAGGCTCACGAAGAAGTCGAACGAGACGGCAAGTGCCCCAAAGATATCGAGGCTTACATCATTTTGATGAATGTCTACAACCAGGTGAAACAGGCAAAGATGGACTACGTTGTCATCAACGACCAGTTGAACAAGCAACGTAATGGTGGCCTGCGTGTGCAGAGTTGCGCCTTTAGCCGTGAGTGGAACAAGCGTTACCAGGAAAGCGCGAGCTTCGAATGTGATATTGACAATGATCGCTGCCTGTACCGTCAAGAAAACGATGGCGATACGGAATGGCATATAAACTATGACCAAGACCGTTTCGAGTACATTAACAAGAAATTCTTGTTCTTCAATCGCAATCCCAAAAGCATTCACAAGGGCGGAACCATGCTGGATTTGCGTTTGATTCGCCTTTCTACGACACTTTATCTGGAAGCCTATATCAACTTGAAAGGTGAACCTGTGACGCTCGGGCTTGTGATTGTTCCCGGCGAGAAAACTATCGAGGATTACGAAGACAACAGCGCCTCCGCCGAAGAAGATGGCGAAATGATGGAATAGTACAAAATGTCGTGATAGAAATCTCTACACTTTGCGTTTTGAAAAAAGAGAGAATGGATTTGTGTTTAAATCCATTCTTTCTTTATAAATTAAGGAAACAGGATGTTTGGTATGAAAAAAAATTCGGTTTTCTTAAAAATTTTATTTATAAAATTATTTCTCTTTGTAACAGTCTCGTTTGTTGCGTGTTCTAATGACGGACCTCTATCTTCCGAATCGGCTGTAGGGGGGAATTCTGATTTAGCCGTATCCGAGACAGCGACAAGTGTAAGTTTTGAAGCTAAAGCGGATTCCGTAAGGTTCGTTGAATTATTAAGAAAAACTGCGAACTGGAATTTGTTTGCAGACCCAATGGCTGGAGTGCCCTTTACGGTTTTCCGAGAATTGCGCGGTGATTCAATAACTATAGTAATAGAGAATATTTGGGTGAATTGCGGGGATGTCCTTGAAAATGTGGTTGTCCGGAGAGACGCTGATTCGATCCTTGATGCGGATTTGGAATTTAGCAGGTCTTCTCCTGATACGGAATTTTCATGCCTGAACGATATATCTTTTGTCGTGGGCAATGAGTTTTATGACTGCAAGGCTATTTCCTTAAGTGGTGAGGTGATGGAACAAATGGATTATCGAAAAATCTACCCGTTAAACGGTGATGATTAGTAGATTTTTTGTTTTTTCACATATTTTTCCGGTCTTTCGGGTGTTTTTTATTATATATTTGAAACGGAATGGATTTTATAAGGAGTCCTTATGAAGAATCTTGTTAAGCTTTCCCTTTTGGCGGCTATGGTGGCTGCCCCTGCTATGGCCGATGAATCCTTTGGTGGTATCGGTGTGACAATTTATCAGATTCACGACGGTGTCAAGGTGGCCGAAGTTATTCCGGGCACTCCCGCTGCTGAAACCAAACTCCAGGCGGGCGACGTGATTACCGCTGTCGACGGCGTGAGCCTCCAGGGCAAGGACATCGAGGCGTCCAAGGAAATGCTCCGTGGCCAGGTGAACAAGCCGCTTGAGATTACCTACGTGAGCGAAGGCGAAACCTACAAAGAAACGCTCCGTCGCACCCAGATTACCGTGAAGGAATTCGAAGGCAAGTCTGTGCAGAACTGGTACGGCGACAAGGAAAAGGTGAATTCTCACGAACTCGAAGCCTTTGCTAGTGCAAACCAGAGCGACAAGCAGCTCGTGGCTGTTCTCCAGAACGGCAACCTCGTGAAGGAAGATGTCAAGGCTTCTTCTGCTGGCATCAACGGTGTCTACATCGAGAGGGTGAACGAGTTTGAACCCAAGGTGGTCCAGAAGAATGTTGTTCGTTCCGGCAATGCCAGTCTCCGTGGCTTTACCCGCAAGGCGGTGAGCTTCGGTCTCAAGTCTTCTGGCAAGGCTGTAGTCTCTATCTTGAACGCCGATGGCGAATTGGTGGCTACTCTCCGTGCCGACGACGCCAAGGCCGGCATCAACACGATTGCTTGGGATGGCAGCCAGCTCACGAGCGGCCGCTACATGGTGAGCATCGACCACAATGGTTCTGTTAGCGGAACCATGGCCGTGCTCAAGTAATCTGTTGACTTGTTAGATTTATGTCCGCCCAGACTGATGTCTGGGTGGATTTTTTTTTACATCCTTTTCAAAAGCTTTTTCTTCTCATTGCTGTGTTTCCGGCTGTTGTCTATTTTCTATCTTATCGCGCAACGTGTTTTTATTGAGAACCCATAGTCTTCTGTGGGCCGTTTTGCTGTTTGCATTGGCGGTCCTTTTCGCTCCTGCCGCGTTTGGCGAGGAGATGACGCGCTTTGAGCTGGAAGAGCGCGTACAGGAAGAAGAGGATACGACGGAAGTCACCTGGATGAACGATACGTCCGGTGTCGATACGATTGAATATCACGCCATCGATCTTGTTTACGATGTGGAAAATTCCACCTTCAACTTGAATAACAGCGCACAATTGAAATACCGCACAGCCACGCTGGATGCCGACACCATTCTCTTTGATCAGGAAAACAGCATGCTCGTGGCGACTGGTGAACCCATACTCCGCGAAACGAAGAATCCCTCCTTGTCTGGCATGCGCCTCAAGTACAACATGAAAAGCCGTGTCGGCGAGATATATTACGCGACGACCTACCAGGATAACCAGCAACTGAACGGTATGGAAGTTCGACGTCTGCCGGATACGCGTATCCAGATTGCTCGAGGTGACTTTAGTACCTGTAACGATTCGACTCACCAGCACTTCTACTTTTATGGCCGCCGCATGGTCGTGAAACCGAAGGAGACTATTACTGCCCGCCCGGTGGTGCTGAACATTGCCGATGTGCCGGTGGCGGTTCTCCCGATGATTGTCTCGCCTTTGAAGAGTGGCCGCCGTTCCGGTATCCTTACCCCGAAGTTCGGTGGCGACCAGAAGCAGGGTTTCTACATCAGCAACCTCGGTTACTACTACGCACCTAACGACTACTGGGATGCGACGATGAAGGGGGATGTGATTGAAGGTGAAGAAGGGCGTTTTGAACGTTCCACGCTGACCGGGGAAGCCCGTTACAAGATACGTTACGTGCTCGATGGTAACGTGAGTTACACAAGTTATCTCGAAGAATTCGACATGGCGAACAGCGGTTACGATATCCGCTTTACACACAACCAGAACCTGACTCCCGATGGCAAGCACACTTTGACGGGTTCCGGTTCGTTTGTCAGTTCCCGCAGCGTCCGTAAGGATAATTCGTTGAACGCGGAAACAATCCTTGACCAGCAGGCGAACGCCTACTTGACCTATTCCGGAAAATTCGGCACGAACAAGAGCCTTACCGTCAAGGCGAGTCAGAGCCATAATTTGCGGACAGACTACATGGAACGCCAGATTCCCGACGTGCAGTACAGGCAGAGCGGCCCGCTTTTCAATTTTGAACTCGACGAAGATGAAATTGCGTCTGATGATGGTTCTATCGAAACGTACTTGGAAAAGTTCAATTACAACTTTACGAACAGGGCGAACATCTATACGCGTCGAGCCAGAGACACTGTCAATAATGAAGATACGACAGCGAAGTATTATGGTTATACGGGCAATTACTCGTTGGATTATTCCGGGTCGCTGTTCAATGTCATCAACCTCACGCCGAGAGCATCGTTTACGGGCTACTGGACTGGACGTTCCTGGATAAACCCCGAGGATTCTGCAAAGTATCGCAAGGCTCGCACGACTCTTGAACCTTCTGAAGGGAGCTTCGGTGAGGTGGCGTATAACCACGATTACAGCCTTACTGCCGACACCAAGTTGTATGGTATATGGGTCCCGGAATTGGGCCGCTTCACGGGTTTGCGGCATGTGCTTTCTCCAAGTATTTCGTACACGTACGCTCCTGAAATCGACACGGTGAAAACGTTCGCTCCGCATCCGTTGTTGGGCCAGCGCCCTTACCAGATAGAACAAAAGACGGTGGGGTTCGGCTTGAACAACGACTTCGACATCAAGTACTTGAAGGTGGTGGGGCACAAGGCCGATACCACCAAGGGCGATACGGCGAAGGCCGTCGAGGACCAGTACGGCACACGGCGCCTGCTTACGACACGTCACAGCACTTCGTATAACTTTGCGGCCGATTCATTGCAGTGGTCCGATATTTCATCGAGTTTTGGCCTCCAGGTTTTGCCAGATTACATGTTCACGGTCCGCACGACGCATAGCGTTTACCACCGGTTTACAGACGAACCGACCAAGGCTCAGGTCCCGGAACTCACGTACTGGGGCTACGAACTTTCGCGTGCGTTCCATTGGAACGGACAGTTCAATGCGGGGCTCCCGTCGCAGATGGGCAAGTACGAAATGCTCAAGTGGGGCTTTGGTCTGGATTACCGTTATACGTTCTCGAGTACGCGCGTGGCAAGGGACTTGTTCAAGGACAACATCTCACATTCCACGGAAATATCGGCATCTTTCCAGCCTACGGTTAACTGGGAAATGACTTACAGGACGCGCTACGACTATAATGAAGGCCGCTTCGTGACGCATGCGTTTACGTTCAACCGTTCCTTGCATTGCTGGCAACTTGATTTCAGCTGGACTCCGACGGGACCCGCGGCAGGCTGGAGTTTCTCCATCTACGTGAAGGAAATTCCGGATATCAAGCTGAATGCCGGCAGCACCGACACGAAGACCAATACCTATTAATGTGTTTTTTGATGAGCTTTGAAAATGGAGATTTTGGATAAAGTAACTGAATTGAAGGCTTCGGACTTTGACGAGGTCGTGCTTGCGAGTGGTTCTCCCCGGCGCAGGGAAATCCTCACGCAAATCGGGATGAAGTTCAGGGTGGTGGTCTCGAACGACGAGGAACACCCCACTTCGGCAAATCCGCTGGATTTTCCGAGGGAAAATGCCTGCGCAAAGGCCGTAGCAGTGTCGGCGAAGGAGCGCGATTCCCTGGTTCTTGGCTTTGATACCCTGGTTTTCCTGGACAATGAGCCCCTGGGCAAGCCTGAATCGCCCGAAAAAGCCCTGGAAATGCTTCTCCGGCTTAATGGAAGGTCCCATAAGGTGGTCACGGGGGTGGCTGTAGCCCGGAATGGGGCCATTCTCTGCGCTACAGAAGAGGAAACGGAGGTGTTTTTCAGGAACAACTCCTTACAAGAGCTCAAAGATTATGTAAATTCTAAAGACCCGATGGATAAAGCGGGGGCTTACGGCATCCAGACGCAGGGTGCAAGGCTCATTAGCGGAATCCGGGGGTGTTACTACAACGTTGTCGGGTTGCCGGTCGCTCGGCTCCTGGATGTTTTGGGAAGGTTGAAGGAAAAAACATGATTCCTGTTGAAGATAAACGTACGGACGAATCTTTAGGTGCCTATTTTGCGCGTGTCCGCGAGGCACATTCCCTGACTGTCGAAAAACTTTCTGCCGAGACGAAGATTTCGGTTCAGCATATCACTTCTATAGAAAAAAGTGATTGGAAGGCGTTCCCCGTCGAGGCCTATTTACGTAGTTATTTGAACTCCCTTTGTTCCAAACTCGGCCTGGAAACTAAGAAGGTAATGGAGTGGTATACGAAGGAAAGTGGATCCCAGTATATGAACGTATCTCTAGATACGGCAATAACTTCCACGATTTCACCCATGGCCGAGGAGAACGTAAAAAAGCATAGCAAGGCGATCCCGATCGTCATCATTTTGCTCGGTCTTGGGTTCTTGGCCGCGATGCATTTCATGGACCAGCTGGGCCGGTTCGACGAGTCTGGCGATGCCGCCAAGAGCGATTCCGCTGTTGTCGAAGACTCCGAAAATGTCACTCCGTCCGAAATTCCCGAGGGTGCGGAAGCTGTTCCTGCAGATTCTCTGCGTGCCGATTCCATTGCCGCTGCCAAGAAGGATTCTGCCGAACGTAACGGCTCGGTGAGTCAGGCTGTCGTGGACGAGGCCATCAAGAAGTCCGATCGTCCCGCATCGGCCACGATTTTCATTTCGTCTACGTCCAAGAAGGAAGACAAGGCTGAGCAGCCCGTGTCCAACGATGGTAACACGAAGTTTGAGCTCATCGGTTCCGGCAACGCCCGCACGTGGATTGGCCTCAAGCACCACGACGAGGATGATGCATTCCTCAAGGAATCGAACATTTCCGTTGCAGGCACAAGAATGGTTTACAACACGAAGGACACAATCCTCGTGATTATTGGTGAACCGCGCGCTATCGCAAAGATGATCCTGAATGGTGTGGAAACTCCGCTCCCGGAAATGCAGTTTGGCCGCGTGACCCGTTTCCATGTGTATGACGGAAAAATTGTCCGCAGGGGTAACTGATGCGAATTTCGAAAATTTCTCGCAAGACTAGCGAAACGTCCATTGAACTTGCCTTGAATTTGGACGAGGCCGGTCGCGGAAAGATTGATTCCGGCAATGCCTTTTTGGACCACATGCTAGACTTGTTCCAGGTTCATGGCGGATTCCGCTTGGACTTGACCTGCAAGGGCGATGTGGAAGTCGACATGCATCATAGCATGGAAGATATCGCCATTGTGCTTGGACAGGCGCTGGTGGAATGTTTGGGCGACAAGAAGGGTATCGAACGTTACGGCTTTTACTTTGTTCCAATGGACGAAGCTCTGAGCCGTGTCTGCATCGATTTCAGCAACCGCATCGGTTTTGTTTGGAATGTGAAACTCCCTGCTGCAATGGCTGGTGGTATCGAGGCGAGCATGTTTGAACACTTCTTCAAGAGCCTGTGCGAAAATGCCCGCATGAATTTACATGTAGAATTGTTCTACGGTAGCGATAACCACCATTGCCTGGAAAGCATCTTCAAGGCGTTTGCCCGTGCCGTGGCGATGGCTGTGGCTCCCGGCCGCAACAAGAACGCCGTCCCCAGCAGCAAAGGCGTGCTTTAGTAGAAAGTAGACAGTAGGAAGTAGACAGTAGGAAGTAGACAGTGACTTCCTACTTCTAACTTCCTACTTCTAACTGCGCCGCAGGCGCTAAATCTTCGGTACTCTTACTTTATCGCCGGCGTTCAGGTGCTCGAGCGATACTCCGGCGTTTACGGATTGCAATGCAGACAAAACGTAAAAGCGGGGGAGGTTCTGCGAACCGGCACCATAGGTACGGCGCAATAGTTTGAACAGGTCGTCGCCATCCTTGGCTTCCACCGTCTTGTAGAGCTTGGCGTTGGAGGGGTCGGACTGGAGGGCGGAGAGCGCCCTGCTGAATTTGTCCATGAACACCTCTGCGCTGTTGTCGACCTTTTCCTTTGCAACGGATTCGCGCCTTTTTTCGCTATTTTTCGATGAGGCTTGTTTTTGGCCCGCCTTGGGCGGGAGCGCAAGGGACGGAGCCTTGAAGGCGTTCAAGGTGAGTTTCGTCTTGCCGGAATCCTTGCCCGGGATCACTTTTTCTGCGGCGATGATGGAATCCACGGCGGCGATGTAGTGCTCGTCTGGCCATTGCTGTAGGGGCATTTTCTTGTCGATTTCGACGATTTTTGCAACGGGAGCGTCGTTTCCGCACGCAACCAGGAGCAGTGCTGCAATTCCGAGGATTCTTTTCATGTCTCCAAAAATACTATTTTCGCTTGCCAAAATCCCGAAATTCTTTTAAATTTGGGACTTTCAAACTCACTTCAATAGGAAGTTAATACAATGAAAGAAGGTATCCACCCTAACTATCAACCGGTCGTGTTCGTCGATGCGAATACGGGTAAAGAATACATCACCCGCTCCACGAAGTCTTCCGCCGAAAAGAAGACTATCGATGGTGTTGAACATAGCGTGATTTCCCTGGAAATCACGGCTGATACCCATCCGTTCTGGACGGGTAAGCAGCATCGCGTGGATACGGCTGGCCGTATCGACCGCTTCAACAAGCGTTTCGCTGGCAACATCACTGGTGCAAAGCGCAAGACCCGCAAGGCTGCGCCCAAAGCCGAAGACGCCGAATAATTTTGCGGAAGGCCCTCCCGCAAGGGAGGGCTTTTCTACATTCTATACGAACGTTTTTACAATGAGGATAACAATGAAAAAACTGCTTACATTGGTTGCCGCCGCCCTCGTTGCATTTGCAATGACGGGTTGCGATAAGAAGGGAACTGTCGAAGGTGTTGTTCTTGACCCGTTCACCGGAAAGAACATCGAAATACCCACTGTCTGGATGGACTCCACCATTTATGGTACGCAGTCTCCGAAGTACAAACACAAGGACTTGCTCAAGGAAGGCAAGTTCAAGTTCGAAAATGTGCCGGTGGGCTCCTATCGTATTTTGACTCGCCGTTCCAAGTACATCCTCGGCCGTGGCACGGTTACGACTACCGAAGAAAATCCGGATGCAACTGTTACGCTCTACAGCTACAGTGACCAGGTCGATCCGGGTCTGTACAAGGGCAGCGCACAGGGCCCGGTCAAGATTTCCAACGAATGGGTTATCTGGTCCGTGAACTGTGGCGAAGCTTCGGGTGCTGGTTACCGCCTCGAAATGCCGCAGGTTACCGAAGCCGCCAAGCTCCCGCCTGCTGAAGCCGAAAAGAATGCCAAGAAGGGCAAGAAAGGCAAGAAGGCCAAGAAGGCTGCTAAGGTCGTGAAGCCGGACATCAAGATGCTCCCGCTCCCGGCTCCGCGTGTCGTGGACGGCAAGTTCGACGTGTTCTACCGCAATGCGAACTCTGTCTCCACTCCGCTTATCGCTACGACTTATCCGGCTGTCGAAGCTCCGATTGCTTCCCACAAGGATTGCACCGGTTTTGGCGAAGGCGAAACCAAGGGCCTCTTTGCTGACAAGTCCAAGGGTACTGCTCTCACTGTGACGTACAAGGCCGAAGGCCTCTACGAAATCACGGGCAACCTCCCGAAGGGCAAGCAGATTATCCAATTCACTCAGGATAAGAAGGCTCTCCAGACTTACTATTTCGAAGTCAAGTAGTTTTAGACAAACTAATTTGAAGAATCCCGTGCATGGCGAATGCATGGGATTTTTTTATGGTGAATTTAAAGGCGGGACCATTAATGTTTGTAAATAAAAAATAAATATGAAAATTATTGGCGTTTTTCGTGTTTTTTAAGGGGTTGAATCTTACGAACTGCTTCCAATTACGATATTGAGGTTGCAAAAATCTATTTTTTACAGATACCTCCGTCATGTATTACAGGAAGTACCGTAAATGAAAAAGATCAGGAGCTATTCTTCCTTCTACATTCTTGCGTTTACGCAAGTGGCCGTATCGACGGCAATTCTCGCTTTCATGGAATTTACGCTCAACCGCCTTGGGTTCACGGCGACGGGCTCGTGGGAGTTCTATGCTTTCCACTTGCTATTCCTATTGCCCTGCGTGTTGTTGCTAACCCCTGCGGGCTTCTTCTCCGACAAGTATCCCAAAGAAAAGGTCCTTTTTTGGACGACTTTCTTGTCCCTCCCTGCGGTGGGGCTTTTTTGTACTGGTGCTTACCTCTCGAACTTGACCATGATGCTTTCGGCAATCGGCCTGTTCTTTGTGTTGCAGGCGTTCCAGAGCCCAGCCAAGAACGGCTACATGAAGGAACTGGTGGGGGTGCGTTCCCTGGTGAAGGGGAGTGGCATCCTCATGATTGTCACGTTCTCCGCAGTGATATTTGCGGGTGTGGCGCTTGCCTTTGCCGTGAAGGCGGGTGTTGTATTGCAGGCGCTTTATGCTCTTGGCGGATTGCAGTTGGTCGGGTTCTTTGCCGCGCTGTGCCTGCCGCATATCGGGGCTTACGACTGTGACCTCAAGTTCCCGTGGGGCCGCTACTGGAATTTGCTGTTCATGCGCCGTAAGATGGCGAAAGTCTGGAGGAACCATGCGCTCCGCCAGTCTATCATCGGCCTTTCGATGTTCTGGATGATGATTTTCCTCATGGTCTTTGTCATCCAGGACCAGTTCAGTTCGGGCTCGCTGTTTGATCAGGATGTGCTGGCGAACTATGCAATTTTCGGGACGGTTATTGGTTTAGTTGTCGGGTTTGTGTTCGCGATGAAGATGTCCCGTGATTTTATCGAGACGGGGCTTATTCCTATGGGAACAGCCGGGGCTTCTATCCTCATGTTCCTGATTCCGTTCATTGGGCGGCCTTACAATGCGATTGCTTTTGCTCTGCTCGGTTTTTGCGGTGGCATCTACATGCTCCCCATGTTTGCGATGCTCCTCTACAACACCAAGCCGCGTTCGGCGGGCCATGTACTTTCGCTCAGTAATGTGGCGCAGAACCTTTGCATCCTCGTTTTCGAGATTATGGCTGTTGCCGCTATTCGCTATTTTGCGGTAGATCGGATGGCTTTGTTTACTGCGCTCGGTATTTTCTGCCTTGCCGGTACGGTGTGGGCTCTTTGGGCGATGCCGCAGACGTTGCTCCGCCAGTTGTTGCGCTCGGCGCTTTCGATGCATTACAAGTTCCTTGTCACGGGTGTGCAGAACATTCCCTGGGAAGGGCCGGTGCTCATGGTGGGCAACCATATTTCGTACATCGATTGGGCAATGATCCAGATGGCAAGCCCGAGACCGTTGCGCTTTGTGATTACGCGTAGGCCGTTTGAAAAATGGTACGTGAGGCTTCTGCTTTCGCAGATGAAGACGATTGACCTCGACATTGCAAACCCCGGCCCCGCGATGGAAGAAGCTCGCAAGGCACTCCTGCGCGGCGAAGCTGTGGTGATGTTCCCCGAAAATGCGATGACTGCTACGGGCAATATGAGCCGCTTCCGCTTGGATTATTCGGCTGCAATAAAAGATGTATCGCGTGTCAAGTTGTTGCCGTTCTATGTACAGGGGCTTTGGGGCAGCAGCTACTCCATGGCCGATGCGGGCTTCAAGGATTTGGTTCACAGTGGTGGTCGCATTATCTCGGTTGCCTTTGGCAAAGAACTGCCGCTCGATTCAACACCTATGATGGTGAAACGCGCTGTGCAGGAACTTTCCATTACGGCGTGGACAACTTATATCCGCAAGCTGCGCCCAGTGGCCTCGGCGTGGATTCGCACGGTGAAACATGTCGGGAGCGGCCCCTCGGTGTATAGCCCCGACGGGAATCACCTTTCGGCGAATACGCTTGCGACCGCTGCACTCTCTTTTGCTGGGATAATTGACAAACTCACGAAGGGCGAAAAGCAGGTGGGCGTACTCATTCCGCCGTCTGGCCCGGGCATCATCGTGAACATGGCTTGCCTTATTCGCGGCAAGACTGTCTACAACTTGAACTACACCAATACGCCCGAGACGATGGATTATTGCTGCGGTGTGGCCGACGTGAAGACGATTATTACCGCTCGCGTGTTTATCGAAAAGCTCAAGCAGAAGGGCCTCCCGATGGAGAAACTTCTCGACAAGTACAAGGTCTATTATATGGAAGACCTCAAGGCAAAACTCCATAAGTCGACGCTTGTGAAGAATTTCTTGCGCGTGCTGATTTTGCCGGCTTGGTACTTGGAACTGCGCTTCTTTAAAAAGGTCAGCCTCGACGATGTGGCAACGATTATTTTCAGTTCTGGTTCCGAGGGCCGCCCGAAGGGGGTGGAACTCACGCACTTGAACTTGATGGGCAATATCAAGCAGTGTGAAAGCGTGTTGTTGCCGAGTGCGGAGGATGTGTTCCTCGGTTCGCTCCCGCTGTTCCATGCGTTTGGATTTTCGATTACGACGATGTTGTGCCTTGTAGAAGGTGTGCCGGTGGCGACTTGCCCCGATCCGACAGATGCGCGTCTTGTTTCGCGCATGTGCGCCCAGTTCAAGGTGAGTATCATGGTGGCGACGGGTACGTTCTTGCGCATGTGGGGCCTGAACCGCGCTGTACACCCGCTGATGTTCTCGCATGTGCGCGCAATCTATGCTGGTGCCGAGAAGATTCGCGAAGACGTGCGCCAGCTGTATCGCACCAAATTCAAATTGGAAATTTTTGAAGGCTTCGGTTGTACAGAAACAACTCCGGTGGCGGCCGTGAACACGAAGGACGTGCTTATGGATGACTACAAGACCGTTATCGAGGGCAACAAGCCGGGAACTGTCGGCGCTCCTTTGCCGGGTACGCAAATCCGCATCGTGGACCCCGACACCATGGAAGAACTCCCCGTGGGCGAAGACGGCCTTATCCTTATCGGTGGCGCTCAAATCATGAAGGGTTACTTGAAAGACCCGGATAGGACGACGCAGGCGATTGCTGTTATCAACGGCAAACGTTGGTACAAGACGGGCGACAAGGGCCACGTGGACGAAGACGGCTACCTCACGATTGTGGACCGCTACAGCCGTTTCGCGAAACTCGGTGGCGAGATGGTGAGCCTTGGTTCAGTGGATTTCAAGATTTCGGAATGCTCGCTGTTTGACGAAATCGACCACTTTGCGGTGGCCGTTCCCGATGGAAGCAAGGGCGAGAAAATCGTGCTTGTGTTTGCTGGCGAAAAGTCCGAAGACGAGGTGAAGGCGATGCTCAAGGAGGTGGGGCTCCCGCCGCTCATGCTCCCGGGCGCTGTTGTGAAGGTGGATGAGCTCCCCAAATTGGGTAGCGGCAAGGCCGATGTACAGACCGGCAAGAAAATCGCCATGGAACGCCTCGGCATCTCCAATACGTAAATCCCCAAATTCAAAAAATAATCTAGCATACCTTATGTTTAAAGCGAGAAATTTTTTAAACATTTAGAGTATGAATAAACGTATTGAGAATAGAAGCGTCGGCCAAGGAAGGGGTGGGTGCAGGGAGGGGACCGTGCGGCCTTCGCAACTCTGAGCTGGGTCCCCTCCCGCATAAATAAAAAACATTAATCCCTTTTCTACGTATAAAAACAGGCATGACCTTTGGGCAGTACGCTCATAAAAAACTAGATTTGCACTACTATGAAAAATTTCATTAAGTCCCTTGGCCTGGGCCGTGGGGCGGCTATTGCTGCCGGCACGACTTTGGGCATCCTTATTCTTGCATTCTTGATTTTTAACAATCTTACGGTCCCGTACGCACGCCATTGGGATATCGAGTGGGGGTACATCAGCATCCTCTTCACGTTTATCCTGCTGGTTGTCGGTGCCGTCGTCAATATTCCCTATATTGCCAAGAACGGCAAGTCCTTCTTGCCTTCGGGCAAGTCGTTCTGCTGGCTTGCGATAATCCTCGCCGTGTTCTCCATCTTCATGTTCAGCAACATCAGCAATACGCACCGTGTGCTGAGCGACGAGACCAGCTGGGAATCTATGGGCCTCCAGATGTATTTCCAACATTCTGGCGGCGTTTGCAACGAAGGTATCTGGAAAGACGGTGTGCTCGACTGCAAGGTCGAGGTGAACAATTTCAAGGGCAAGGCGCTGGCGTTTGTCTATTCGCTCGTCTTCAATATCATGCCTCCGAATCGTGATACGGCCCTGCTGGTGAACTATCCGTTCTTCATCTTGAGCCTCATCGCGTTCTTCCTCGCTTTGTCGAAATGGTTCAAGAACGAGAAGGTGGCGCTCGCTGCGGTCGCCTTCTTGGGCGGCATGCCGATTTACTTGTTGCAGGCTCGCTCGGCCTCCACGGAAGTCCTGTACATTTGCTTGCTCGCCGTGCTTATGGCTTGGTATGCGTTTGTTCCCCCGAGCAAAGTTACCTGGAAACATTTCCTGTTCACAGTTCCGCTGCTTGGTTTCTTTGCGCAGACTCGTCAGGAAACCGTTTTTGCCTTTATCCCGTTTGCGCTGTTCTACTACCGCTATTTCCTCGAAAGGCCTTACCGCCTCCCTGCATTTGTGCTTTCCGTGATTTTCGTGAGCTGGCCGTCTGTGAACACGATGGCTGCCTACCGTGGTTACGACTTCCAGGGTGGCGAACATGCGGCACATTCCTTCAGCAACTTCTGGTTCAACCTCAAGACCAATCTTGAAGTGATGCTGAACTTCAAAGACGATCCCAATTTGGCCAGGGTCATGGAAAACCCGTTCTACACGTCGTTCACTATCTTGCTGCTTGTGGCGACGGCTTGGTTGCTGTTCCGCTTGATTGCTCATCGCCGTTACTGGCGCGGTGCGGTTCTCGGTATCTTGTTCTGCCTCCAGATTTTCGTCATCATGTTCAACGTGTCGGGGACGTTCACTATCGACATCAACCAGCGTTACGTGCTGGTGGCGCTCCCGATGTTTGCGTTGATTATGGCGCTCGGCCTTTACGATGCGCTCAAGTTCTGTACCAAGATGAATGATAACGGTGCCGCAGGCATTACTATCGCTATTGCCGCTATCATGACTTTTGGTTTGATGTTCTTCCATGTGAATAGCTATCGCGCCAACATGCTTTACTACAAGAACAAGCTCTTGGCCGAAGAAGATTATTTGAACAAGTACATCGCGACGCTCCCTCCGAACTCGATTTACATCTACGCCCGTCCGTGGCAGATGCTTGCGCAGGGCCACAGCGCCTTTAGCGAAAGGACCTTCATGGGCTGGGACACGGAGACCTTTGCCAACTGGATGCAGGTTTCTGACGGCAACATCTACTTGGTCCGTGGTCAGGACGGTTATGGCGAACTCAACCGCAAGAGCCGTGTGGTCGGTTTCAAGACGACAGACCAAATTGACGAGATTCTCGATAACTACAAGAACGAGCGCGTTCTGCTCGAGCCCAAGCTGTTCGGTTACCCGCTCGCCGTTTACAAGATGAACGCGAAGAAGGGCGTGTCCGACTACACGATGAAATTCCTCGTCTCGGAACCGGATAGCGGAAACTTTGTCATCAACAAAAAATTCCCGGAGACAATTCCTTGCAAGTACTCCCTGAACGGAGAACTGGTTGAGGAACTCGTTGTTTCCCAGTCCGAAGATGTCGTTTCTCTGGATTCCACAAAGATTCATAAGGGCTTGAACAGGGCGATGTTTGATTGCATCATGCCGGATGACGATACAGTCCACCTGGTCAAGGACTTCTTTGTGCCCGGCGAGAATGTGGAACTGCTTTCGAACTTGACGTGGGACGGTTATTCGCAGGAATGGGGCAACCCCGAAAAGAATGAATCCGTGGAACACCATCGCCTGACGATTGATAAGGAAGTATTCCGCTATGGCATCGGTAGCCATGCGAATTCCAAGATTAGCTATTCCCTCAATCGCCCGTATTCCGTGTTCCATGCCGTTGTCGGCTTGGATGACGAAAGTGCATGCGGTGACGGCGTACATTTCATCGTCTTGGCGGACGGTCGCGAAGTGTACCATTCCGAAAGGCTTTACTCTACGCAGAAAAAGAATATCGACGTGGATATCAGCGGGGCTTCGCGCCTTGAACTGCGTATCGACATGGGCGACGAGAAGAACTGCGACCATGGTGACTGGGCTAATGCCTGGCTGGAGGCCAAATAAGTGAAGGCCCTCGTCGCGCCGCTCGACTGGGGCCTTGGACATGCGACGCGGTGTGCGCCGATTGTCCGTGAGTTCCTGGAAAAGGGCTGCGACGTGGAACTGGCAGTGACCAGGGGAAATGCCGCCATTTTGCGCGAGATGTTTCCCGATGTGCGCCAGCGCTTGGCACCGTCTTACAACATAGTCTATCCCAAACACGGCTACAACATGGCGTTTTGGCTGTTAAAAAACAGCGCCCATTTGCGGGCCGTCATGCGCGCGGAACACCATTACGCCGAAGAAATGGTCGAGCGTCACGGCTACGACATTTTGGTGTCGGACAACCGCTTCGCGTTCCGTTCCCGCAAGGCAAAAAGCGTCTACATGACGCACCAGTGCCGGATTGCTTTCCCGAAGATGTTTCGGATGTTCGAAGCGTTCGGAACTGCCTGGCATGCTTCGGTTATGTCGCGTTTTGACGAAGTCTGGGTGCCCGACGTTCCCGATTTCCCCGGCTATGCGGGAAAACTTTCGCATGTGGATTCTTGCCCGCGTCCGCTCAAGTTCGTGGGCCCGCTTTCGCGATTCTCGATGCTGCCGGATTTGGTCCCTGCATCGCCGCAGTCTGCCGTGAAGAACCTGGATGTCGTTGCCGTGGTGTCCGGTGTGGAACCCGCCCGCTCGCGCTTTGAGACGAGGCTCCGTTCCGTGCTCTCGCAGATTCCCGGCAAGCATGTGGTTATTCTGGGGAAGCCCGCATCTTCGCAGAAAACTTGGACCGAAGGGAACGTGACCTTTTATAATCATCTTCCGACGCGAGAATTCGCGGAGGTGATTTCCAGGGCCGGCTGGGTTATTTCGCGTGGCGGTTACAGTACGGTCATGGATATGGCAGTGCTCGGTGCAAAGTGCATCTTTGTCCCTACGCCGGGCCAGTACGAGCAAGTTGTCTTGGCTGCGGACTTGTCGGCAGCGGGTTTCGCTGTGTCTATAGAAGAAGGTTCGTTGTCTGTAGATTCGTTGAGTAAAGCTCTGCAACGGACCGATGTTGTTGAATTGCCCCGACAATCCAAAAATACGCTTTTGTCGGATGCCGTCACCCAAATTTTAAGGAGAACTTGACATGCCGCAGTTTGTGCTTGCCTTCCCGCTGAACGTCGCCTGTGACGAATCATTCAAGGTTACGGACCACGTCTCTATCGACAAGGATACCGCAAACGTCATCATCCCGGGTTGCGGCGTGCAATTTAACGTGGTGCGCCAGGCCGCTGCTGCGGGGCTCTCGGGCCTGTTTGCCGAAAACGACACCGTCACGCCCGAAGAGTCGGCGGCAATCGATGCGCACAAGTCGCTCCTGTTCCTCTTGGGCGAAGTCAAGTCCATCGACGATGTGACTCAGGTGGATTCTGCCATTTTGAAAATCCTTGCGGCAGGCGCTCTCGGCGTGTACATGCAGCAGTCCGGAACTGCCTGGACGGCAGCCCGCTTCCGCGAAGTGCTCGGCGACATGGAATTCCCCATGGACACGTGGATCAACTTCGTGGAAGGGGACAACGTTGTCTATACGCTGGGCATGGCGGCGTTCTCTTTGCCCGACCTTTGCCTCGCGAAGTCGGTCGAGAATGCGGAAAGCGCTTTGCTCTTGGCTGCGGATGCCATCTATGGCGACGGTATTCCCGCCAAGTCCGGCTCCGAGGTGGACATTGGCGAAGGCGAAGTCTACGTGCTCCGCGCCGAAGCGAAAAATCCCTTCCCGAAAGACAGCCCTGAATACAACAAGCAAGGAATACTCCGCTTGACGAAAAAGTAGCGGAGTGCTGTGAGCTGTGAGCAGTGAGGTCGGGGCTAAAGCCCCTTTGAGGTATGAGGAATTAGGGGTTAGAATCTAGGATCTAGGGGCTAGGGAGAAATATCACGGCTTCGCCGTCTTATATTGACGCACGAAGTGCGTGATTCTTATTCACTAGCCACCCACCTAAAGGTGGCCATGCCCACATAAGTGCTAAAGCACTAAGTGGTCAAAGGTAGTCTCTATTCTCTAGCCTCTTACAGTTCCGGCTGCTTTCCGGTGAGGCGCACGAAGATTTCTTCGTACTTGGCGAGCGTATTCTTCACGACTTCGGGCGGAATTTCCGGACCCGGGTAGGTCTTGCCCCAGTCGAGCGTTTCGAGCCAGTCACGGACGTACTGCTTGTCGAAACTTTCCTGGTTCTTGCCCACCTGGTACTTGTCGGCCGGCCAGTAGCGGCTGGAATCCGGCGTGAGTACTTCGTCGATGAGGATGGTTTCGCCGTCGATTTCACCGAATTCGAACTTGGTGTCGGCGAGGATGATGCCCTTGGAGGCAGCGTAGTCGCGGGCCTTCGTGTAGATGTCGAGGGACATGTCACGGAGCGTTGTTGCGACCTTTTCGCCAACGATATCGAAAGTCTGTTCGAAGCTGATGTTCTCGTCGTGGCCAACGTCGGGCTTGGTGCTCGGCGTGTAGAGCGGCTTTTCGAGCTTCTGGCAGAGTTGCAGGCCTTCGGGGAGGACATGACCGCAGATCTTGCCGGTCTTCTGGTAGTCCTTCCAACCGGAACCCACGATGTAGCCGCGCACGATGCATTCCACGGAATGGCGGTGGGCCTTCTTCACGATCATGGAACGGCCGCGGAGGTAGTCGGCGTGCTTCTTGAGCACTTCCGGGTATTCGTTCACGTCGGCGGTGATGAGGTGGTTCTTCATGCCGAGGTGCTTGAACCAGAACAGCGAAAGCTGGTTGAGGATTTTGCCCTTACCAGGGATCGGGGTGGGGAGCACCACGTCAAAAGCGGAAAGACGGTCGCTGGCGACCATCAGGAAGCTGTCGCCCAGGTCGTACATGTCGCGTACTTTGCCCTGGTGGAACAGCGGAACTTCGGTAATGGGGGTTTCAAATTTTAGACTCATAGTGATAGTAAATATAGAAAAGGGACTAGGGGCTAGAGGCTAGGATCTAGAGAGTAGGCGGTAGGAAGTACCCTGAGCTTGCCGAAGGGTACGGAAATAACGAGCAGTGGTTAGTAAACACCCCATTCCACATTTCACATCCCTCGCGCCTCGTACCTTGAGCCTCGAGCCTCCCTCTGGTTTCCCCCGTCCTCTTTTTTATATATTCCCTGCATGACTATTTTCAAAAAGCTTCCTGTGACGCTCCTCGTTGCGTTTTCCTTCTCGGTTTCCCTCTGCTTCGCTCAAGCAGCCCCGCAAACTTCTGCCCCCGCCAATGGCCAGCAGGCCTCCGGTTTCTCCCTGTCCACCGAGGAGATGATGCTCCTTGTGGCCTTGTTGCAAAGCCCGCTGTTCCAGGACAATTTCGTGCAGTCGTGTGCGGCGCAGTCCGTGGAATGGCTCGGGACCGCCCAGGCGGACAAGTCCTGCCGTTGCGCATTTGACCTTGTCACCAAGAATCCCGACCTCATTAGCAAAATTGCCGGTGCGGTCTCTGCGGACGGTGCCGGCGTAAATTTCGAGAAGCTGGGCTTCGATATGGTCGAACCCTGCCTGCCCAAGGAATTCCCTCCCGAGGCGGATAAGGCTTTTGTGAAGGAATGCCTCAAGCAGAGCGACGTGGACAAGGGCACCTGCGAATGCGTCCTCCAGTCCATCAAGAAGAACTATACCGTGCACTCGCTGATGAAAGCCGCCTTCGACAACCGCAAGATGCTTGAAACGGACATTACCCTGAAAACGGCCCAGTGCCTTTCCAAATAAAAATAGCGGCAATAAGCCGCCATTTTTTTATAACAAATTATACTGATAGCTTGTCAATAAATACTTAAAACTGCAGAGCTAATTACCTGTTTTGTCTTGTCGCGAAGAAGGATGATGTATTTCCCTGTGGGAATATTTATGAACTGCGCTTGCTTGGTTTGCTGGCAAGGGATTTTTTGTGCGAAAACCCGACCAGTCGCCGAAACAATGCTTATGTCGACGATGTCGTCACTGACGTTTTCTACGGCAATGTTTCGCCCTTGTGTGTAGATTCGGGGTGGGTGAAAATGAAGAATGTGGGAACTTTTATTCGCTCCGGTTCTGTCTTCTGCAATAGTGCTGTCTCCGCGATCTGCAATAGTGCTGTCTCCGCGATCTGTAATTGTACTGTCAACGCTATCTGCGGAAGAACTGTTTGCCGTGTCGCCTGCGGCATACAGTGGAGCGAGTGCTTCTGCCCACAGGTGATGCATCGCCTGGCCACCCTTCTTGTCGCCATTCGGGTGAACGCCGTCGCTTGCGAGCTGTTCCGGATGTTTCTTGAAGTAGGTGTAGAAATCGGGTCCTTTTGGCAAGTTGTTGTCTTCTGTCAGCTTGTCGACGGCTTCGAGGAACGCGGGATTCACCTGCCAGCCCGCTTTTGCGGAATCTGTCGCAATGATGCGGGCGATAATCGGGGTGATTCCGTGAGCCTTCGCCGAATCGATGATCGTCTGCATGTTCTTCTTGTATGTAGCGAGGTTCCAGTCGCCGCCGCCCCAGGCGTCGTTTGTGCCCATCTCGATGGTCCAGAATTTCACGTTGCCTGCGTATTCCAAGTATTCTTTCAAGTGCTCTACGACTTCGGTGCTGTTGATGCAGCCGATACCGCCGCGCAACATGGCGGGCGTGTATTCCGGGAAGCGCGCGTGAATGAGTTGCGCTGTTGTCGAGTCGGTGTCCTGCTGCTTGATTCCCATCTGGCTGATGCTCGTGCCCATGAAGAACCAGGTGTCGGTACCTCCGTTGCTCATGTCGAATGCTTCGATTTCGAGAATTTGGCCCACGTCGCCATTACTTACGAACTTGAACCAAGATTTTCCCGCAAAGTCTATATCGACGCCGCGCGCCATTACGGGGTTGTTTGTAATGGTGGCTGCTTCTTCCCAGTCGCCGTCAGTGCCATCGGTAGAATTTGCCGAGGTCAAGATTTTGAAATTCGAGAGCGCTACGCCGGTATGTCCGCAACCGCTCGTGAAGTTGGTCGCCCAGGCGCAATCGCCGTACGATTCCCAGTTGATTCGCAGTTTCGTAGGGCCTTCGCCCACGTTCAGCGCGATTTCCTTGGCGTTACTGCTCTTCCAGTTCGTAAGATAGCCGTCGGTCAAGTAATCGGTCGTTGCCGTCCCCGTGTACGCGGGAAGCCTTCCCGACACAAGTTTGTTCGGAGTGATGGCGATTGCCGTGCCCAGGCCGAAAACGCTAAAGGCCACGGATGCTGTAATCAGTTTTTTTATGCTTCCCATGTGCACTGTCCAGGTTTTGTCGTTTTTTGAAATGAAAGTCCCCGCTTGGTATGCGGGGACGATGGGGGCAAATGGCTTATTTCTTGATGTACAGTGTGTTCACGGTAGAACCCTGTATTTTGGAGCGGACGACGTAGCGGCCCTGCGGCAGTGCGTTTACGCTTTTGCCCATGAAGTGGCCGTTCATATCGAAAATTCCGATGGTGGTTGCTGTCCCGAGCAGACGCGGTGCTGTCGCGAGGTGGGTCTTGCCTGAGTCGGGAGGCGTTACTGTTGTATCGGGCGATGTTACTGTCGTATCGGGCTGTGTTACGGTTGTGTCGGGCGGAGTTACTGTCGTGTCAGGCGGAGTTACTGTCGTATCAGGACTGATATTCGCCGTGTACTTGTCCCAGCCGGGCATGTCCTCGAGGCTGATGATGCGCTCGTCTTCCATATTGCTTTTCCATACGGCATCCTTGGTCTGTCCGGGCCAGGTCCCGCTCCAGGTGCTGTACCACGGCATCCACCAGCTCCATACCGCTTCGTCGGCGTGCATGTTGTTCACGTCGGGGATGGGGCCGTTTTCGCTGAGCGCGAGAATCTTCGTGCCGTTCGATGCGCTCTTGAACTTGTCGAAGGCGCTCGCGTTGCTGGAATGGTCATTTGCGCTGTTGTATATGTCGATGGAGAGCACGTCATAGTATTCGCTGCCCGGATCCCAGGAGGTGACGGTGCTCCCTTCGGGGTTGAACACCCAAATCATGTTCTTCACGCCCTTGACTTTCACCATGCGGTCATAGACAAGGCGATAGAGGGCGGCGAACTGGTCGCCCGAATTGATGCTCCACCAGAACCACTTGCCGCCCGCTTCGTGCAGGGGGCGGAAGATTCCTGCCACGCCTTCTTTCTGCAGTTCGAGGAAATAGTCGGCGATGTGGTCGATGTCGGCGACGATTCCCTTGTAGGCCGCGCTTTCGGTGTTCCATTCGGTGGTGCCGGGCTTGAATCCGGTCGCGAAGTCAAAGGTTGTGTATCCCTGCCCGTTATCGGCGCCCTGGATGTAGAATGCGTCTTCCTTGTCGAGAGGGTCTTTCCAGTGCCAGGTGAACGCGGGAATGCCGCCGGCCTTCCAGAGACCCTTTGCGATAGAAATCGCCTTGTCGGTGTATTCCTTGTTCCAGCTTTCGTTGGCCTTGGGGCCGGTTGCAAACAAGAAGTCCAGCCCGACGATGACGGGATATTTCTGGGTCCTTGTATAGATGTACTTCACGTCGTCGTGGGTCTTGAAGTCGGCACCCATGGTGTAGCCTTGCATGTCGCCGGTCATGATTCCGCTAATCGTCTTCTTGCCGAAATTTTCGCGGAGGAAGCTATAGAGCTTTACTGCACTCTCGGTCGCGTCGGGGGTGACCGGCTTTGCGGAAAGCTTGAAGGGGGCTGATTCGTATGGTTCCACGTCGATGTAGTCCACGCTAATCCATCCCCAGAATTTCTGGAGGGCGATTGTATTTGTACCTGCCTTGAGCGTGACAATTGTCGAAACATCCTTCCAAGTGGAAGCTTCTTCGAAATCTACGGTGCCCGATGTCGAACCGTTCACGGCGATGTAGTTTGCTTTGAATTCAGGAGCCTTGTAGTGGATTGTCACTTGGTATTTCCCGGCTGTTTCCGCGGTGACACCTTCAAACGAAATGTTGCCTTCCTGCATGTCGGCGTAACCCGTTCCCGAGTCCCCACCGCTGTTGACAATTTTGGCACCTTCCGAAACGGTTGCCGATTCACCTTCGTACTTGGTGGCAAAAGCTGCCACCGCCAAGCCGAGTCCGATGATTATGATGTTCTTTCCAATAAACATATACACTCCTTATATATTCATAAAATATGTTTTTTCTTTATAAAACGCTGTGATGGAAATCAAAGGGTGTGGACAAAAATGTCTACGTTCCAGTAAAAAATTTTGATGTTTCCCGAAAAAGAATGGATATTGGTATTAAATAATGTATTTTTGGCAATGGTAGGTCTCCTATGTTTGCAAGGAACAAAATCAACATTTTCGACTATTCGGACTACCGCAAGTTCTTGCGGGAGTTTTACGAGGTTGAAAAGTCGTTAGACCCGACGTTCAGTTACCGCGTGTTCGCCACGGCGGTCGACATGGACGCGAGCCTGCTTCTCAAGATTT
>JAEERM010000131.1 GCA_016285835.1 Fibrobacter sp. | reverse complement strand
CGAAAATGAGTTTGTACGGTTTGTTCTTGTCGTAACTTTTCGGCATGTCAATACGCACGGTACGCACGCCCTTGCTCCACCTGAAATCGATGTAGGGCTTGTCGCCACGATACTTGTAATCAAGTCGAGTGTCCTTGCCGCAGCCACGAGTGGGAACCGGATCGTTCTTCAGGCCCCATCCGTATTCGTACTGCGGTTGCGGCGGAGCTGTTTTCTTGAGCGTGAGCGCGAGAGTCGTGTCGAGATTATTGAGTTTTACATTGAGTGAGTCGAAACCATCGGCAACAACACGCAGGTCGTCCGAATCGCCCACCTTGAGAAGCGCCTTTGCTCCAGACTTCGCACCGAATGCCGCATTGAAACTCCCATCGGCAGCAAACTGGAACGTTTGCATTGCACTACCTACGCGGACGCGCGCGAAATACTTGCCCTGCGCTTTCACGGAAGACTTCATGTCAACCGTACCCGAGCCGTAGACAGTTTCATTCAGCAGGCGATTGCCCACCATATCGAACACCTGTACACGGACAGGAGCGTTGGAACTCTGTGAAAATGAGAGTATACCGTCATTCACCGAAAGGAAACCCACATAACGAGATGCCACAATGCCTTCAATTTCGTCCTCCTCTATCGGGAGCTGTGGATTGCTAGGAATTTGGTCAACACCCGGAACCTGGCCGGAATCACTCGGAGTTACTGGAACAGCCTCATCCTGATGGAGGGTAAAAGCCCCCGCCGCATCAGTTTCCGCACGGAGGCCCTTGCCCAAAAGAGCGACCGAAGCCTTTTCAATGGCCTTGCCACTTTCGTCACTTACCGTACCTGTCAGGGTAAACGCATTCGCCGTCACGGCAGACAACACCATAATAACGCCAACGGACACTCTGGTCCATAGAGCATGATTCATAAAACCACTCCTTATTGAATTTCCTATTCCTGAAAATACTTTCAAAAAAAAATTTCCGTTCACATGTAAACGCATTTCCGTGGACAATGCTGTCCACAAAAAATCATCGCCACTATGCTTATCAGGCAATACAACGAAACAGACCTTGCTGCAATGATTTATATCTGGAACGAGATGATTGAAGAATACATTGCCTTCACACATTACGCCCGAAAACGGCAAAATTACGCTTGCATAATTATCGCTGAGCCGTAAGCATGACGCGTTAGCGTACGCCATAGGCGTTAGTTTAAACGCAGACATTCGAGCCTGCGTCTTTCATTTAAAATTTTTTTCTATTGCGCTATTTCAAAACCATATACTGCATTTTTGCTGTACCGCATTTGACCATATAGATACCGCAGCTTAAGCCTGCGCGTGTCATGGCGTTGCGGAGTTCGCCGATATGTGTTGCCTGGAATTCGCCGACAAGCGCTCCGAGTGGGCTAAATACTTTATATGTATGTTGACGGTTTTGGGGTACAGAAAGTTTCCCGAAGGCAATTGCTGTTGTAAAATCTGCGGGCGTGGTGCTGACGAGACTGGTGTCGCTCTTTGCCGTGTCGGCGGGAGGTTCTACCTTTGGCTCCTGCCACAGAATGAATTCGACTGTCGTTGCACTGCGGGCCGGGACGCTGTAACTGCACTTTGTATCGTCGACTTGGACTTTTTTGCCTTCTTTGAGGTTGTTATTGTCGTCGGTGACATAGGGCTTAAAGCTTCCAATTTTTGTGTTTCCGAAATCAAAGTCCGCCTTGAACTCCTCATTCTTGGAATTGAGAATGACGACTGCGATTTTCGTCTTGAGGGAATCGCGGTAGGCGGTGACCTTTACATTCGCTTCGGGATTCTTGGTGGCGTCGATTCTCCAGGAGCCGGGGCGTGCGAAGCGGCTGAAGTTCCCCATAACCCAGAGTCGCTTGGTGGGTTCCAAGTTGTCGGGGTTGCCTTGTCCTTGCGGCCAAAGGGCTCCGTTACCGCAACTGGCTTCGCTGCAGGAATAAATCCACCAGAAATGCCAGGCGTTCATGTTCGCAATAGTCAAGGCGTCATGGATTACGCCTGCAACGCGAAGAGCACTTCCCATGCCAACGTCTTCCTTGTTGCTTCCGAGATCGTAGACTTCGGTTTCCCAGAATTCCTTGCCGGCTTCGTGAATTTCAGGGTAAGCGGCCGGATCGCCGCCATATTCGTGCGTTCCAAAGATGTCCGTGTATTTCAAGGCGGCAGGATAATTGAAGAAGGCCTTTTTGTAATTGGGAAATCCGTACCAGTTGATAGCTTCGGTGCCAATGATTTTGATGCCCGTGGTATCGAGGGTGGGGCCAAGGTAGTCGCCGACCCAACGAGCCAATTCATCAGGTTCGTAGTGGTTGTCGCCGGTGCCGTCGGGCTCGTTTTGCGACGAAATTGCGTATAGGTTAACTCCGGCCTTCCGCATGTCTTGCGTAAACTTTAAAATAGTGTTGGCCCAGTCCTGGGCGTGATTAAAATCCAGGTGCTTTTTGTTGCCGTCGTAATTTACGGTGTATCTGGAAGTCCACGGGGCTGCCCAGACTTTGACGCCATATTCACTCGCTTTTTTGGCGATACTCGTTTCAGATGTGGTGCCGTCCGGGGCGATGCGGATGCGGTGCAGCGTAAACCCGGCGCCGCTGGTGGAGTCCCAGAGGAAAGCGGCATTCTTGTCGGTGATGGACCCTGCCCAAGCCGATGCGGCGCCAAAACCGCTGATGCGCTGGTATTCCTTGCCCATGTCAACGTTTATCGTTGCTGCACTGGCAAGGGTGCCAAAAAATGCGATGAAACCCACAAAAAGAGAAATTCCCTTAATTGAAAAAGTCATAAAGCCTCCCATACGAACTTTACTTACCATAAAATAAGTTGGGAAATTCACTTTTTATAAGGCTAAAAACGAATTCGTTTTGATAAAATGACAACGATAATGTTTTTTTCGCATAGTCATCAAAAATACGCTCGAAAATAATTTAAAGAAAAACGTTAAAATACAAAAAGGTATATTAAACGGTGTGACATCTAAAAAATACATTCAGCACAGATTGAAGATTCTAAAAAAAGCAATAATTTGTCTCACAGTTATTGTTATTGTCTGCATTATCGCCCTAGCGTGTTATATTTTTTATGTTGCATATATTCTGGGGAAAACACCTGCTCCACATTACGAGGAAATGGATTATGCCCCCGAATACGAGCTTGACGACATCAATCCCAAGGTAAGCAACGGACCCCAAAAACATATAAAGAAAAGAAATTTTGATTACAGCATCGCAATCACAGATAAATTTATATACAACGATGGATTCGCCCCTTATCTAATTATTAACGCGACACAAAATGAAATCTTTACAACAGTCCATTACGTAAAAGATGAACACTGCCACTACACTCCCGATGGCGGGTGGTTCTGTGACCGGACAATCATTGGAAGCTGTCCTGCTCCCCAAATAACGAAATTACAGGCGGACAATCTTTTAAGAGCATACCTCAGTTTCAATGCAGAAGACACATCTGTTACTCTTCACGGAAAAATTTTTTCGCCATTTGATATTTACGTCATAAGAAAAGACAAATACCTGAACGCTTCTATCATACATGTGCCAAAGCTTTCCGTTCGAGCAAAAAAATCAACCATGGCCTTAATTCAAGAACTGCAAAATACAGTCCCCGAAATAGAAAACCTTTTTTTAAATTGTCGAAATAAATTTAATTTTTAAGCACACCGGAGTTTATCATGAAAGTCGTCTTGTTTAACGGCAGCCGTCGCGAAAAGGGCTGCACCTACACCGCCCTGAACATTGTCGCGGGCGAACTCAACGCCGCGGGCATCGAAACCGAAATCTTCTTTGTCGGGGGCCGCGTGCTCAAGGGCGAAACGGACGCCGTCGTCCACGAAGCCAAGGAAATCTTGAAGTCCGCCGACGCAGTCGTTTACGGTTCGCCGGTCTACTACGCCTCCCCCAGCGGCGAAATGCTGATGTTCCTAGACAGGCTCTACGGCCTCGCCGAAGCGGAACTGCTTTTCAAGCCCGCCGCCACAGTCGCATCGGCACGCCGCGCAGGCACCAGCGCCACCCTCGACGCGCTGAACAAGTACCCCGCATTCGCGCAGCAGCCTCTCGTAGCATCGCGCTATTGGAACATGGTCCACGGTTCCAGTCCCGAAGACGTTCTCAAGGACGAAGAAGGCGTGCAGATCATGCGCGAACTCGGCCGCAACATGGCATGGCTCCTCAAGAGCATCGAAGCCGGGAAGCTTGCAGGCGTCCCGCAGCCTGTCGCTGAAAAGAAGGTGTTCACGAACTTCATCCGTTAAGAGTTGTCATATGAACGAAGCGGAAAACCGTCAAAAGGTCATTGTCCGGACAAGCATCATCGGCATCGCTGCAAATATCGTGCTGTCCGCATTCAAGGCTTTCGTCGGCTTTGCAACAAATTCCATCGCCGTGATGCTGGATGCAGTGAACAACCTTTCCGACGCGTTGTCTTCAGTCATTACGATTGTGGGTGCGAAACTTTCTAACAAGTTGCCCGACAAAAAACATCCGCTCGGCTACGGGCGAATCGAATATCTGAGCGCAATGGTGGTCGCGGCAATCGTGCTATACGCCGGCGGCACCTCGGCGGTGGAATCCGTCAAGAAGATCATCCATCCCGAAGCAGCAGACTACTCCACCGTCTCGCTGGTGATTATCGCCTCGGCGGTGGTGGTGAAACTCGTGCTCGGCAAATTCGTGAAACGCCAGGGCGAACGCGTAAATTCGGGTGCACTCGTCGCCTCGGGCGCAGACGCGCTGTTCGACGCCATCCTTTCCCTTTCGGTGCTGGCATCGGCCATCGTCTTCATTCTCACGGGAATTTCGCTTGAAGCCTACGTGGGCCTCGTGATTTCGGCATTCATCATCAAGTCGGGCGTCGGCATGCTGATCGAAACGCTGGACGACATTCTGGGCAAACGCGCCGACGGCGACCTGGTCAAGAAAATCAAGAAACTGCTCACCGAAGAACCGCAAGTCCGCGGCGCTTACGACGTCATTCTCAACAATTACGGTCCAGACAAGTTTCTCGGTTCCGTGCACTTGGAACTTCCCGATACCATGACCGTTGAAGAACTCGACGAACTCACCCGCAGGGTGCAGGCTCGCGTGCATAAGGAAACCGGCGTACTTCTGACGGGCGTAGGCGTCTATTCCTACAACACCAAGAACGATGAAGCAGCCAAGATCCGCAGCAACGTCTTGAAGTTGGTAAAAGCACATGAATGGGCTTTGCAGCTCCACGGCTTTTACGTAAACTTCGAAGAAAAGGCAATCCGTTTCGACGTGGTCATGAACTTCGAAATCAAGCCGCAAGAAGGCCTCGACATCATTTACAAGGAAATCGGCGAAGCCTACCCCGACTACGACCTGCATATTAACGCCGACATCGACGCATCGTAACGGCCATTAGGCTTGCAAACAGTGCCATGATGGCGATGTAATCTAGTGCGAATAACAGATAGCCGCGTTCCGCATCAAAGAAGAAGAAGGGCTGTTGCAGGAACATGTATTTCCAAAGCCCGCGATTTGCGAAAGCGTAAATTCCGTAACCCGCCACGAGAGCGGCAACCACGCGGGTTGTGACAAGCGCCGCATTTGACTTGAATGCGCCAGCAAGTCCCAAGCGGTTTGCAATCAGGCTTACATGCAGCCCGATGTGGAGCGACATGAACACGTAATACCAGTGGCTTGCGAGCAGGTGCGCCGTGCGGGCGAAGTTTGCGCCCGATTCAATCCCGAGCCAGGCGAACACATGGTTCGAAAGCATGATTCCGCTCACCATCAAGAAAATTGCGCACAAAAGAATCCCGCAATTCACGACTGCCTGCAAGATGCGGAATACGTTGTAGCGGCCCTTGAACAACGAAAGAAAAAAGCGCCGGTTCAGCGTGATGTGCACCGCCCACAGAACAAGCAGCACCACGCCCAGAATCTCGTGAACGGTCGTCGATTCAAAGAAGTAATTGCCGCCCATGAGCACGAGTGTCGCGACCGTCATCGCGATATCAATCGGCATGCGTATTTTAGCGGAAATAGGCATATCAGGGAATATACATTATTTCGTCTTCACGCCGTTTTTCTCAAGCCACTTGGCCACATCTTTCGAGAGGCTTGAACCGCCGGAGTAATGCACCGAAAGGCCTTCGCCGATTATTGCGTTGGGCGCGAGTTTCGCAATCGCGGTGATGCTCTGGCCAAAGCGCCCGCCACCGTGGGAGCAGAACGGCAGAATCCGCTTGCCTGTAAAGTCGTAACTTTCGAGCAAAGTCGCAATAGGCATCGGGATACTCGCCCACCAGTTGGGGTAACCGATGATAATCGTTTCGTAACCGGCCCACTTCTTTACGTCGGGCTTTTTCTTGAGGGCAGGGCGCGCCTGTTTGTGCTGGTCGTTCTGCGCCTGCTTCAAGACGGTGTTGTAGTCGTCGGAATAGGGCTTCACGAGTTCAAGTTCCACCATGTCGAAACCGGTCTGTTTCTTGATTTCGCGGGCGACACCGCGGGTATTCCCGCTCCAGGAATAGAAAACAATCAGCGCACGGGAACTGCCTTTCGTGTTCGACGCCGCTTGCGCCTTTTCGCCCTTAAAGCCCGCCGCTTCCTGGGTCACAAAAGTTCCCTTGACGCTTGCACCCGCATTCATGGCGAGCCGGAGCCCCACATTGTAACTCTTGCTGGATTGCTGCATGGCCCCGCGATAGGCGCTGCGGAGGTTCTTGCCGAAATCGTTCCAGCCGCCACCGCGATGCACGCGTCTTGTGCCCGAAGGCTTGCCCGCC
>JAEERM010000032.1 GCA_016285835.1 Fibrobacter sp. | reverse complement strand
GCCCCCACGCCCGCCGAAACGGAATTCGACTTCGCGGAATACATCAGCCCCGTATGATTCGCCACGATGGAAAGGCTCGATTCGATATCGCCCCCAAGATAAGGGATATTCACGATTTCGTTGCACTTCGCGAACGTTTCCTTTTCCAACTGGATGCAGAAATCCCTCATCTGGGCCAAGTCCAGTGATTCCAGGGAAGGGTCGTAGTTCGGCTCGTCCGTAGGAATCTGCGCGGCACCGGGCAGTTCAATGTCAATTTTCTCGGTCCACTGCGTATGGCAAAGCGCATCCTTCAGCGTCTGCCCAAGAGCGTCCTTCGTGAGCCGTTCCGTATGAGCATAACCTGGGTGACCGTCCTTGATGACACGGATGCCGAGCCCCACGGAATCAGAAATTTCTGTATTCTGGACCTGCCCCTGGAAAACGGAGAGGCCTTCGGTGTGGTCGGTAGAGGCAATAATGTCAAACTGTTCAGCCTCGCCCTTCGCGAGGTCACACATACAAGAAACGGCTTCGGTAATGTTCATAATTAAGGCTCACTCCTCTTAGCTTTGCTGGCGAGCATGCGCCAGTAGGCGGCGGGGCTGCCAGTCACAGATTCAAGGGATTCAGCAAGTTCACGAGTGATTTCAACGGAGCCATCAATCAAGCCTTCGAGTGTTTCCATCGGGACACCGATACGGCGGGCAAATTCGGCTTTGTCCATCTTGAGCCATTCGATCCCTTCGAGAATCGCCTGCCCCGGCGTAGGAGTTCCATGACGAGCCATTAAAAATCAACCTCCTTCCAGCCTTCCGCACCGAAGCGGAGGTCACGTTCCACAAATTCCCAAATCAAAAGTTTCTTGCCCTTGAGCACGCCAGCCTTGCGTGCAAGCTTTTCGCGCACCAATGTCGAGGCTCCACCATCGCTCACGATACTTGCAACAGGCCTGCCCATTTCCTTTGCGAAATGCGCAATCCAGCCTGCGTTCACCGGAGCATCCGTCTGGTAGATGCGGCTGAAGCTATCACCGAGAATCAAGATCTTTGCCTTGCGGAAGTCATCCTTAAACGGAATCTTTGTCGTGTCGCGCACGACAGTCGAATCTGAAAGTGAATCCGCCGGTGCTTCCATGCGTTCCGAAATTTCCTGCTGCGAAACCACGTGACCAGTTACCTGCTGAACCTTGAACACATTGAACTTATTGAGCCCGCTCATCTCGCCGATATCGCCCATGCGATCGGCCAAGGAATCGTTTGCCACGAAGTCGATGGAGGCTTCGCCAATGTCCACGATACCTGCCTCCGCCATTTCGCGGACCTTCTTTGCAATCACGCTAGCGGCAAGTTCGGCACCTCGCGGAGTCCAGTGCGTATCGTCGTTGAGGTACAGTGCTCCAAGGTTTGAATCATCCGCCTTCGCAGAAAGGAGCGGAGTGTACAAATCCACCGTATTGAGCCCAAGTTTTGCAAGCGAATCGAGAATGTTCTTGCCGTGGCCCGCACTGTTTATAGCAGTACCGGTCAAGCGTTCCGGATACACGCTCGGCTTGCCCGGAGTAATCACCACAAGGAGTTCCACTCCCTTCGCCTTGAGCTGGTCACGGAAGCGGAGAATCGCCTGAATCGGATTGTCGAGTTTTGCGCTACGCACATCGAGCGGCGATGGTTGCACCAAAAATTCAACGTCTTGTCTATAAAAGAGCCAGCGCCCTTCGCCAGAACCAAGCACAACCTTCTCGCCCGGGTCGTTAAAAATATTCCACACGGCAAGCTGGTACTGCGGCCTTACCGCGAGCACAAGAGCATTCTCGTCTTCCACCTTCTTTTCGAAGGCACGCAAATAGCGGCTCGTCCACACGCCGTAATGCTTGACCCCGAGGAACGCACGCCACAGCGAAAAATGCCCGAACTCACCGACCACCGCCTTGAGCGTGGAATCAGCGGCCTTGAAGTTTTCGGGTTCATCCTCGAGCGTCGAGAGCAATGTATCCGCACGTTTGAGCAACTTGTAATCGGCTTCACCCGTATCCAGTGCCGCATAGGCATTGACCGTGAGCACCGAGGCTTCCAAATCGGAAAGCGCACCGACTACCGGTTCAAGCGCATCGGAAGTTTCAGCGCCGCCCGCAATCGATTCCCGCGCCACACGCCAGGCACTATCCAATTTGAGTGCCCCAGCGGCGATATTTGACTCACGCACGAACGGGGTATAAACAATATCTTTGAAGATATCAAGCGAAATAAATCGCTTTTCGCCACGAAGATCGTCAATTGCCTGCACACCAAAAGGGGTTAAAAGCAATATTCCAAAAAAAACAACTAAAATGATATACTTTTTCTGCACATTTGAAAGATAGAATATTATTATTTTTGGCACAAAGGAAGTCTATAGACAATAACGAGAATTTCCTATGAAAATATTCCTCTGCCAAATGAACGTCATTCCGGGAAAACCGGAAATAAACTTCGAAACAATCAAAGCATCTGTAGCCGAGGCCGTCGCCAAGCACGCCGAGCTCGTCGTTTTTCCGTCGTTCTGCCTCTCCGGGGCCATGGCGGGAGACCTTTTCTTGCAGCAGTCCTTCCGCGACAAGTGCAACAAGTTCGGTGAAAAGATTATTGCGCTTTCGAAGAACATCGACATCATCTTCGGCAACATCGACCGCGAAAACCGCAACAAGATCATCCATGCCAGCGCAGGCAAGCTCGCAGAAAAGCCCCTGACGCAATGCAGTATCCGCATTGACTGTAGTCCCTTCGCCGTCGGGCTATCCGAGACGCGCCTTTCTTCGCTTGGTTCCGATGCGAAACGCACCGCCAAGCCGATTCTCTTTGTAAACGCCGTCGGCACCGAAAACACAGGCAAGCGCATATTCGCCTTTGACGGATGCAGCGCCGCCATCAACGCCGACGGTTCCATCGCCTACCAGTTTCCCGCCTTCGAAGCATTCTCCGCCCTCGTCGACGTCCAGGCGAACAAAGTCACCGCCGAGACCGATTTCGGCATCGCTCTCGGCATGCCACAGCAGCTTTCAAGCATTGCCAAAATCCGCACAGCACTGGTCTACATGATTCGCGAGAATCTGAAGCGCATGGGAATCAAGCGCATGGTCATCGGCGCCAGCGGCGGCATCGACAGCGCTGTCTCTGCGGCACTCTATGCCGAAGCCCTCGGCAGCGAGAACGTGTTCCTGGTGAACATGCCGACAAAGTTCAATTCGGACACGACAAAGAATGCGGCACGCGACCTGGCCGAGAACCTGGGCACACCCTACATGGTCGCCCCCATATCCGACATGCTCGATTCCGTCCGCGAAAACCTCGGCAAGTGTTCTTTTGTCCGCAACGACACCCCGATGAAGGTGGAAGGCATCAACTACGAGAACTTGCAAGCCCGCACCCGTTCTTCTTCCGTGCTCTCGACAGTTGCTTCTGTCCTTGGCGCAGGAGTCACCTGCAATGGGAACAAGAGCGAAGCCATGGTCGGCTACTGCACGCTGTACGGCGATACCTGCGGCGTGATGTGCGCCCTGGGCGACCTCTGGAAAACGCAGGTGTACGCCCTCGCCCACGAGATCAACAAGGCCAAGGAAATCATCCCGAGGGCAAGCATCGAAATCCCCGCGAGTGCCGAACTGAGCGAAGCCATGAACGTAGACGAGGGCAAGGGCGACCCGATCATCTACCCCTACCACGACAGGCTCTTTGCCTACTGGGTGGAACGCAACAAGTCCCTGGAAGATTCCCTCGAACTCCTCGGTCGCGGGGCGTCCAGTTTCTGCCGCGAACTCGGTGTCGACGAAGCACTTTTCCGCAAGCATTTCCCGACAGACGGAGCCGCCGCCGAAGACATGGCCGCATGGCACCGCCGCTACAGAGGAATCGCGCTCGCCAAGCGCCTGCAGTTCCCGCCCACGCTCACCATCTCGAGCCATCCGTTCGGCGGCGAATACTACGAAGCCCAAGCATAAGTCGCTAAAATTCTATATTTAGGCTCCAACCCCCATTCTCATGCGGGCTGTTCCTGCATGCCAAAAAAAGGATTCATATGAAAATAGCCGACAAGACCGTCGTCCAGATGCACTACACCCTCACCTCCGACGAAGGAAAAGTCATCGATTCATCCGAAGGACGCGAGCCCCTACAGTACATCCAAGGAGCCCACATGATCGTGGTCGGCATCGAAAAGGCCATGGTCGGCCATGAAGTCGGCGACAAGTTCGACGTGAAGGTCATCCCCGCCGAAGGTTACGGGGAATACGACGAGCGCATGACCCAGGAAGTTTCACTGGATGTTTTCCAGGGAGTCCAAAATGTCGAAGCCGGCATGATGTTCTACGCCCAGACGCCCATGGGCCCGATGCCCATCCGCGTGAAGTCCGTCTCGGGCGACAAGGCCGTGATTGACGCGAACCACGAACTGGCCGGCCAGAACCTGAACTTCGCCATCGAAGTCGTGGATGTTCGCGAAGCGACCGAAGAAGAACTGAACCCGCAGGGTCACTGCTGCTGTGGCGGCAATGGCGACGGCGAATGCAAGTGCGGCGAAGAAGGCCACGAATGCGAATGTGGCGGCGAAGGTAAAAAGGAAAACTGCGACGGCAAGGGTGGCTGCGGCTGCCCGCACCACGACGAGCACCACAACGCATAAAAAACGATGCCATTCTACCCTAACGAAGTCATCCAACAGCTGAAGGCGCAAGCGGACATCTCGCTTGTCATCCAGCAGTTTATCCCGCTCAAGAAAAGCGGGAACGGACGCTTCGTGGGGATGTGCCCCTTCCACGACGACCACTCGCCCAGCATGAGCGTAAACCCGACGCTCGGAATTTACAAGTGCTTTGCCTGCGGTGCCGGTGGGGACGTGTTCAAGTTTGTCCAGGAGCACGAGAAAATCGACTTCAACGGAGCCGTGGAGTGGGTTGCCAATTTTGTAGGGTTCCCACTCCCGAACTTTGCAAGCAAAGAAAGCGCCGAAGTCACCGAAGAACGCGCCATGGTCCGCAAGCTGAACGAACTGGCCTGCGAATGGTTCGAGCAGCAGCTCGCCCTGAGCCCCAAGGCGCTCGAATACTTGGCCAAGCGCAACATCAGCGAGAGCACGCGACGGGAATTCCACATCGGCTATGCGCCCGACGGACGCGAAGGCTTTATCGGGTATGCCGCGCGTAACGGGTTCTCGCCCAGGGACTGCGTCAAGGCGGGCCTTGCCACCGAAAAGAAGAACGGGGGCATCGCCGACAAGTTCCGCGACCGCCTCATGATCGCCATCCAGAACCAGTCGGGAATCGTCGTCGCGTTCGGCGGGCGCGATCTCGCCCCCAAGCAAGAAGGTTTTGAGCGACCCAAGTACATGAACAGCCCAGACACGGCGCTCTACAACAAGAGCGACATCCTGTTCGGCCTGAACCACAGCCGGGGCGCCATCGCGAAAGAGAACGCAGTCATCATCGTCGAAGGGTACTTCGACCTCATCAGCCTTTACCAAGGTGGCGTCACGAACGTCGTGGCGGCATCGGGCACAGCCCTCACCGAGACACACGCAAGCATCCTTTCGCGCTACGCCAAGACGGCCTACCTCGTATTCGACGGTGACGCCGCCGGCCGCAAAGCCACACTCCGCAGCCTCGAAATCGTGCTTCCCAAAGGAATCGCCCCGCGTATATTCTCGCTTTCCCGCCCGGACGGCACCAAGATTGACCCGGACAACTTCGTGAACGAGCGCGGCGCCGACGCCTTCCGCAGCGAACTCACACGGGCCGAGGACTGGCTCAGCTACCTGAGCCACGAGATGCCCACGACGAGCCTGGAAGACCGCGCGAACTTCATCACCTACGCGAAATCCATCATCAAGAGCATCAACAATCCCGAGCTCAAGAACGAATACCTCAAGCTCGTCTCGGAAAGGTTCAATACGAGCCGTTCGCTTGACCAAATCAAGAGCATCCAGCCCAAGCACAGGGTACAGCCGAAGGCGCCAGCACCGCAGCAGCATGCCGACATGGGAGACGCGCCGCTGACCGACGGCGACCCGATGGCAGCCGCAGAACAAGCCGCCCCCGAAGTCAGCATTCCTTGGTATGCGCTCCCGCCCATCGAGGTGCGCTTCGCCAACCTGCTTTTCAGGAACCCCACCCTGCTCGACCGCGCCAGCGAATACTTCGACATGGAATATGCCGCAAGCGGCATCAGGCTCCTTGAATCCTCCATCGTAGACGAATTTGTCGGTACGATACTTTCCCAGTACGCCGAGACAGGGTACTTTTCGCCGCAGGTCCTCTACGACAGCGTCTCGTCCGAACTCAAGCTGTTCATCGAAGGGCTCCCCGAAGAAAATTGGACTCCGCCCAACGAGATTTACGAGTTCTACGATTCATTGATGTTTTTCACGCTCAGCCTGTGCAACCGCTACAAGAAGGCGATTCCGCTAGACAGCGACGAAGGCGTACAACAACGCCTGAAACTGAACGGTTTTACAAACGAAATGGAAAAAATCAACCGCGATTACAAATCGGGGTTCATCACCATCGACACTTTTGCGGACCAAATCATCCGCAGCAAATCAAGTTTAATCCAACTGCAGGCATCCATGCCCATGTAAGGGAGAAACCTTATGCTATCCATTAAAGACTTAAAAGCAAGCATCGAAGACGGGACCCAAATCCTCAAAGGCATCAACCTAGAGGTCAAACCGGGCGAAGTCCACGCCATCATGGGCCCGAACGGATCGGGCAAAAGCACCCTTTCCAAGGTCATCGCCGGGCACCCCGCCTACAAGGTGGACGGAGGCTCCGTCGAACTCGACGGCAAGAACCTGCTTGCAATGGAAATCAACGAACGCGCGAACTCGGGCCTGTTCATCAGCACGCAGTACCCCACCGAAATCCCGGGCGTGAACAACGTGGAATTCCTGAAGATGGCGCTCAACAGCAAGCGAGCCTTCCTCGGCCTCCCCGAAATCGGTGAAGACGAGTTCAAGAAACTCTGCGAAGAAAAAATGCAGCTGCTCGAAATGGACGAACGTTACCGCGAGCGCGGCGTGAACGACGGCATGAGCGGCGGCGAGAAGAAGCGCAACGAAATCCTCCAGATGGCCATCCTCGACCCGAAAGTGAGTTTCCTCGACGAGACGGACTCCGGCCTGGATATTGACGCGCTCCGCATCGTCGCCAACGGCATCAACCACATCATGAGCCCCGAAAAGGCAGTCATTCTCGTGACGCATTACCAGCGCCTGCTGGACTACATCAAGCCCACTTACGTGCACGTGCTGCGCCACGGCAAGATTATCCTGAGCGGCGGCCCGGAACTGGCGCTGAAACTGGAAGAACAGGGCTACGACTGGATCGAGGAATAAAGATGGACGCAGTCACCCGCATACAGCAAATAGGCATGCCCCGCCGCAACAACGAGTTGTGGACATTCTTCCCCGTGGCAAGGATTCCGAACGTACTGAGCGCTGATGGAGATTGCCTCCACCACGCTTCGCTCGTGGCAGGCTCTGCTAACGCACCTCGCAATGACAAACAGGAATCATTAGACTTTTCAAAAGAAAACGACTTCGCGGCACTTCTCCCGCTCGCAAAGAACGCGCGCACCATGGTGCGAACGATTCCCGAAGGCGCAAACGAAATGGCCATGCTCAAGTGCAACGACGACTTCGGGCACACGGTACTGGACATCGGGAAAGGCGCGCATGTCAGCCTGGAAATTCTCGACAACAAGGTCCAGCACGAAATTGTCGCCGAACGCTTCGACATCAGCGTGGGCGAAGGCGCCGACGTGGAAATCTTCTTCGCGAACCCGGCCAGCGACTTGCCGCTGCGCTTCCGCCATTTCCGCATCAGGCAGGCGGCAAGCAGCACCGTGCGCTTCTCGAACATCCTGACCGATTCGGGAATCGGGCGCATCAGCATGGACTGCGACCTCGACGGAGAAGGCGCCTCGTTCGACTACAGGAGCCTTTCCATACTGGACAACACCGCCAGCATGCACCAGCGCCTCACAATACGCCACAACGCCCCGAATACGGTAAGCACGCAGCTCGCCAGGAACCTGCTCTCCGGCAGCGCCTACGCAAGCTACGACGGCATGGTCGTCGTCGGGGAAAAGTGCACCAAGGTGAACTCCGGCCAGCTCGTGAACACGATCCTGCTCTCGGAAGGCGCCAGCGTGTCGGTAAAGCCCGTGCTCAAGATCTACCACGACGACGTGGAATGCACGCACGGCAACACCGTGGGCGAACTCGACGCGGAACAGATGTTCTACCTCGTGAGCCGCGGCATCCCTGCAGCACAAGCCCAACGCATGCTCATGAAGGCGTTCGCACAAGAGACTTTCTTGCCGCTGCCCGAAACTCCGGCCAAGAAGCGTCTGTTGCAGACACTTTCTGTTTAAAAAGGTTAGTTTATTTCCGTATCAACAAGAATCTGCACCAAGACCTTGTAATCCAGATACTGGATGCCATCTTTCCCCTGGTGGACCTTGTCTGCCAACTTGCTGCGATAATACAAGTCCATTGCCTGTTCCAGCGAACAATTCTTCACCTGCGCAAGGTGCGCTATAATGCGCTCTTCCAGGCGTTCCTGATAGACTTTTTCCAAGACATCTTCGTCTACCATTTTACACCTCTTCGCAACCCTTGTATTTCAGGACGGCATCAATAGACTTTTGCGTGATAAAGGCGATCTGGTCGTAAGTCGGATAAGCCTTTATTTCTTTCAACGTCCGTGGCATATCCCAGATACCGGAATGATACATGTCAACGACACGGAAAACCTTGTCATTTGCGACCTTGCCCATAACGATGTCGTATTTGGCATATTCTATGGAACCATCTCGGCATTCACAGACGAAATTTATCCATTCTTCCAAATCATCTGGAAATGTTTTTGTAGAAAGCGAAACCGGAATTTCAGCCATGTCATAGATATTCAGTATCGGTTTTGCCCCCTCAAGAACGTCGGCCTTCCTGTGAGCCCAGCGAACCGCCTGTTCCCGCACAGTCGTCACATAAAAGCCCTTGCCAAAATCCAGCGGCCGGAACGAATGCTCCACATCCGGTTTATCAACGACAATTGTTGATCCATGATAGACAATCATATTGCCACCTTGCGTACTTTCAGGTATTCTTCAATGTCGTTGACAACAAAATCAGTGCTTTGCGTATGCAGAATCTCGTAATTGGGCACAAGGAACTTTTGAATGCAGCCGGAAGCAGCCAGCTTTTGATAGACAAAAGATGGGAAACGGTTCCACTTGTTCGCGCAAGCGTGAATCATATACACTACAAATTCAAAAGATTCTTGAATCATTGCCTATAATATATAAAAAACAGTTTGTAACTACACTCAAATAATAAGACTTAGTCCTTGAGGCAACGAACCGAGAAAGCGTCATTCTTGCTGAAATTGTTCAAGTTTCCATCGTCGTAACCGTTGCGCAGGTACATGCCGAACGCATACACGCTGAACGCGTAGTTAGAAGTTACCTCCGTAGAACTCCAGAAGCATGCACTAAAGGCCAGAGCGGAGTAGTTTCCATCGTTGAACCCAGAACCTGCAGGCAACGCCGAAAAACCGAAGTCATCCGAGCCATTGCCACTAGTCCCATCATCCTTATCTTCCCAACCTTCCGTGGACTTTAGCATTATTCCTGCGAGAGCTTGTCGCCCTACTGCAAAGAACAGGGTTTCCCATTCAAACATGCTGGGCAGGTGCCAACCTGCAGGGCACACGCCTCGAACATTGCCTTCACCGAGGTCGCAATATCGTTTTCCAAAGCCGCATTCGTTTTCGGGCTTACCCACGGCGGTGGCCCAAGTGTAGAGTCTGCCATATTTTTTGCAATACTCGGCGCTATCACCATAGCAATAGCTACCTACATCCGTCTCGTAGTTCAGATTTTCCGCCATCCAAATCTGCTCACCAATAGTCACGGTTTTATAAACTTGATTGTCGCGCAAATCGGTTAAGGTATTGTTTTCTGCATCATATATGCTATTCATAGACGATGAGCTTAAAACACTAGATGAACTTTCCTCAACAATTACACTACTAGATAATTCTATGGTTATTCCTGAACTTGAAGAGGCCCCTGTCTTTAGTGAACTTGACGACTCATTGACAATCTCAGAACTAGAAGATTCCTCCGTCTTTGCAGAACTGGATGAACCCCCGTTCTTCATTGAACTAGACGACTTGTCAGATACTGTTGGACTTGAAAATTCCTCTATCTTTGCAGAACCGGAAGAACCCCTGCTTTTCACAGAACTAGACGATTCCACCTCCTGTTCCAGGGAGAAATTTGATTCCACAAATTCCGGCTGGGTGGAAGCGTTGCTGGAGCATTCATCCCCACAAGACACCAACAGGCAAACCGCACTCAATGGAATCAACAACCGCTTCAACATGGACATTCGCTCCCTTCTTCAAGTTCTCATTGACCAATATATACACTTTCTCAGTTTTTTTCACCCCGCCTCGGACAAAAATGCCGTCCAAAGGCGCAAAAAAACGGCCATTAAGGCCGCTCAAATTCACTCAGATATACAAACTACAATTCACGGATCGTTTTCTCAGAAAGGCCCGTAAACTGGATGATTTCTTCGATAGGCTTGTTCGCGTCGCGCATTTTCTTCGCGATTTCTTCCGCTTTTTCATGCCTTGCTACGGCCCTATCGAAATCGCTCATGTCTACTGTCATAAGATACCTCGAACTGAATCTAGATACTTTCACCTCGTTTTGCAATAGCCGCCTTGGGGCGATCTGTAAGGAGATCCCCGCCTCCGCGGGGATGACAAGGGTGCGTGCGGTACAAAAAAAATCGGCATAGGCGTTGCCGCCTATGCCGAACCTCCCCATAAAGAAAGCCTATGCTTCTCTTTAGGAAATCGTAGATAAGAGGAGCAGCGTAACCCCGGAGCACACAACTATAAACTTCACAATAAAGTAATCCGAGACATACACCGTTTCATTGTTGAGTTTCATAGTTATACCCTCCATCCTTACGTTACATAAGATATAAACTATCGAGGGACAATCCAAGTAAGCGAAATCACAATGAGATTTAAGTCACACGCGCTGTATAGCAGAAAGGGCGCGGGATGCGCCCTTCTCACCTCATGACATAAATTTGTAAGAAACTAATTTGAGAAATATCACTTTTTCTCTTCTTCGATCTTACGTACAGGTTCATCGAGCATGCGTTCGGCGATGACTTCAGGAGTTTCTTCGGCAATCGCGGCGTTCGATTCTTCGGGCATCCACGGCTTGTCAAGGCTCTTTTCCCAAGAGACTGTAGGCGCTTGCTGCACTTCGTGCGAAGTATCGACGATGGGGAGGCCCAAGAGTTCGCGAGCACGGTTGAGAGCCGCATCAATATTACCAAGAGCATTCTCTTCACCGAGTTGCTTGAGCACGCCCGCACGTGTGAGCGCCACCACAGGCTGCGCGTGCACGCCACTGAGCAACAGCCGCGTGCCTTCGCGGTTGCAGCGGTTGAGCAAGTCTTCGATCATCTGGATACCGGCAGCATCGATACTTGAGACACTGCGCATGCGCAAGATGAGAATCTTCGGCTTGTCGGAGATGCGCGCCATCGTATCCTTGAACTTGTCGACCGCACCGAAGAACAGCGAGCCAGCAAGTTCGTAAACCACCACGCCCTTCGGCACTTGACGGCTGAGTTCGTTGTGGGCTGCTTCTTCGTCGTCTTCCTTGAGGGCCGATGTCACTGTTTCCATTTCGGACACGTCGCTCATGCGTTTGATGAACAGCACAGCAGCCAAGAGCACGCCCACTTCGATTGCAATAGTAAGATCGATAATGACCGTGAGGAAGAATGCGACGAGCATCACAATCACGTCGCTCTTGGGGGCCTTGAACATCTTGATGAAGCTGCGGTAGCCGCACATATTGAAGGCCACCTGGAACAGCACGGCGGCAAGGGCTGCCATCGGAATCATTTCGGCGTACTTGCCGAGCACAAGCATAATGAGCAAGAGCACAATCGCATGAACAAGGCCCGAAATCGGGCTCACGGCACCGTTACGGATATTGGTCGCGGTACGGGCAATGGCGCCCGTAGCGGGAATGCCACCGAACATGGGCGAAAGAACGTTTGCCACACCCTGGCCAAAGAGTTCGGTATTGGAGCGGTGCTTGGTAGAGGTCATACCATCGGCCACCACAGCCGAAAGCAAGGATTCAATCGCACCGAGAATCGCAATCGTCAAAGCGGGCTGGAAAACCTTCTGCATCATTTCGAGGCTGATGTTCGGCAGGTGCGGCACCGGGAAACCGCTCGGGATATGGTTTTTCATGCCAATCGTCACCACGCCATGACCCGTCACCGGATCGTCCCAACCCAGCACCTTCACCATCAAGGTCGCTACGATAATCGCAATCAGCGAGCCGGGAACCTTCGTGGTGATTTTCGGCCACAAGATGCAAACGGCAAGCGCAACAAGGCCGACAATGACAGCATAAATATTAATAGTATCAAAGGAGGTCACATAAAGCTTGATTTTACCGACCGCATCGGCAGGGTCCTTTGCCAAGAAACGGAGACCGAAGAAATTCGGGACCTGGCCCAGCGCAATGATGATGGCGATACCGGCGGTAAAGCCGACGGTCACCGGATACGGAATGAACTTGATGATAGCACCAAACTTCGCGATGCCGAAGATAATGAGCAAGATGCCCGCCAAGAGGGTCGCCGAGGCAAGGCCGTCGTAACCGTACTGGCTCACGATGCCGTAGACAATCACGATGAAGGCGCCCGTGGGGCCACCAATCTGGAAGCGGGAACCGCCCAAAAGGGAAATCGTGAAGCCCGCGATAATCGCGGTGTAAAGGCCCTGTTCCGGACCCACGCCCGAAGCGATAGCGAAAGCGATGGCGAGCGGGAGCGCGAGGATACCCACGATAAGGCCCGACATGAGGTCGCTCACGAGATTTTTCTTGGTGTAACCCTTGCGGACTGTGCGGAACAGTTCCGGGGTAACAGTCGCTTTTACGCCAGCGAGGAAACTCTTGAACGATTCCTTGGCATGGATATTCTGCATTTAGACACTCCTTCAATCAAGCGCGCCCAAATTTAGAAAACTTTACAAACCCCGTTAAGGGGGAGGAAGAAAAAAGTAATGTGGAATGAGTTATGAGTTATGAGTTATGAGTTTTGAGTTATGAGTTATGAGTTTTGAGTTATGAGTTTTGAGTAATGAGTTATGAGTTATGTGTTATGTGTTATGAGTTATGAGTAACGAGTCGGTGCTACACACCTTTGAGTTTCAATAATCTCGCCCTCAGCACCAAATTATATACTCACAACTCACAACTGGCAACTGACAACTCACAACTGGCAACTGACAACTCACAACTGACAACTGACAACTGATGACTGACAACTGACAACTGATGACTTTCCACACATTGCACATCACGGCGAAGCCGCTACAGCAGTCCCTTCTTGGCGGAGCGCATGAGGTTCTTCACCTGCTTGTTGCTGAGCTGCGGTACATCGGCATCGCGTTCACGGCGGGACTTGGGGGCGCAATCTTCGCAAAGGTGCTTGATAACCACGCCAAAGCTCGCGGCACCATCGACGACATCGGTCTGGCGGGAACGATACGACCTGAGTAGCGCCTCCTTGTGGCACTTGTCACAAATTCCCATCTTCGGGGCCGCCGGTTCGTGGCGACGCTGGGATGAAGAATTGTCGCGGGCACGTTCTTCCGAATTCATGGCCCAAGCCCTAGCCTGGGCAGCGTTCTTGGATGCAAAACGATCGTCAAATAAGCTCATGGGGTTATCCTCTTTTTACTTCCTTTAATATACATTCTTGCAGGAACAATGCCATCAGCATATTGCCCAAAGAGGTCGAAGAACCGTCCTCATTGTAAAGGGAACGGGCAAATTTACCTCTTTCGGCCTGTTTTTCCCTAAATTCGGCGGCATGCCGAGCAAAATCCCATACCGAGACGCGCTGCGGAGAAAGCGAAGCAAAGCCCCGCACGATATCGTTCAAGTAAGCGACCTCGAAACGGGCCTCCGGAAACATGTCTTCCGGGATAGTCAAAAAATGGAGACTCCCCTGCGTCTTGTTCACGAGCCGCTCCACGAGCGCCCCATAAGTCTTGGCCACAGCCTCCCCATTACCACCGGCACGGCGGAGTTCGCGGAGCCCGAGCCCCATGACAAGGCGGCCAGCCTTCTTGCCGATGATATCAGATGCAAGTCGCGCCAGGAACAGCGGAATTGACTGCGGGGCCGGAGCATTGATATAGAACTGAATCGGGAGATTTGCCTCGCGGCACAGGATTATCTCGGCAGCATGGTTCGCCGCCTCGCCCTGTTCGCCCATCAGTTCGTCACCTATAATTAAAATCCTGTTTTCCACACTGAAAATCTACTACATGGAACCGCGTTTGACCACCGTAATTTCCCAAAAATTCGCTTTTTTTTCTCGAAAAACGACATTGTGCCCATCCGCGACCAGTGCCTGCGGCACATTCTCGATGGGGGAACCTTCGTCAAGCGCAATCTTGATGCGGAACCCCTCCGGCAACCCCGCGAGAGCAAGACGCGCCCTCACTGCATTGCCCGGGCAAACCACGCCCCTCAGGTCCAAGTACTCCGGAAAATCCACCGAAATAGCCTCGGGCAGGGGTAATTCTTTTGATTTTTCACAAAAATCGGCAATTTTTTCGGCATAATCCTCGGGATGGGTCGCCCACTCCCCCACGTCGTAACCGCAATGCGACGACAAGAAAATGTAAAACGCAGCTTCCTTCGAGAGTACACGCCCACGGCACCGGCGCAACCATTCGGCACAGGCAAAGCCTAAAAGGTCGACCAAGGATTCACCAAAACCATTTTTTCCTCTATTCGATTCAATCCAGTTGAGCAAGGGCGTTTTCGACATCATTTTCTCGTTTTGTCAAGGGTTTAATTTGTAAAAAAATAAAGGCACTTTAAGCATTTTTATTGCATCATTATTATTTGTACAAAAATTACATCCCGAATGTAGCAAAGTTTGACAATGGTTTCTATATTTGGCCCCAAGCATACAAATATGTGCAAAGGTTTTTTATAGAATGAGTACTGTTCTTCTATACGCAATGTTTGTCGTCTACGTTATCGCGGGCGTAGGCTTGGTCATATACGGGTTCAGCTGTTACTACAGCATTTATCTCTTCCTGAAGAATAGCCGTCACACACGACTCAGCGACAAGAAGGCAATTCTCAAGTTCTACCGCGAACACTCCATCAACGAACTTCCGCAAGTCACTACCCAGCTCCCGGTATTCAACGAAGCCAACTGCGTCGAACGCCTTTTGGATGCCGTGTGCGCCATCGACTACCCCAAGGACAAGCACGAAATCCAGGTGCTGGATGACTCTACCGACGAATGTTACGAAGTCGCCAAGAAGAAGGTCGCCGAACTGGCAGCCAAGGGCTACGACATCAAGCTCATTCACCGCACGAACCGCGCCGAATTCAAGGCCGGTGCCCTCAAAGAAGCCATGGCTATTGCAAAGGGCGAATTCCTCGCTATTTTCGATGCGGACTTCGTCCCCGAGAAGGACTTCCTCCTCAAGACCATCCCCTACCTGGTGATGGACGAAAAGATTGGTTTGGTCCAGGGCCGCTGGGGCCACTTGAACCGCACCGAATCCGGTTTGACGCTCGCCCAGTCCATCGGTATCGACGGACACTTCGTGGTGGAACAGTCCGCCCGTAGCTGGGGCAAGCTCTTCATGAACTTCAACGGTACCGCAGGCGTATGGCGCAAGCAGGCCATCTACGACGGCGGTGGTTGGGAAGGCGACACGCTCACCGAAGACATGGACCTTTCTTACCGTTCCCAGCTTGCCGGTTGGCGCATGAAGTTCGTCTTCGACGTGATTGTCCCGGCCGAACTCCCCAACGACATCAACGCGTTCAAGGCACAGCAGTTCCGTTGGGCAAAAGGCTCCATTCAGACAGCCATCAAGATTTTGCCGCGCGTGCTCAAGGCCAAGGTTCCTCTCCGTGTCAAGATTGGTGCCATCCTCCACACGACGCACTATTCGATTCACCCCTGCATGTTGTTTACCGCCCTTTGCGCATGGCCGTTGCTCGCCTTCTTTGAACCGGTCGCACACATCCCGGGCTGGGGCTACACCATCGGGTTCAGCTTCATTTTCCTCGCCGCTATCGCTCCTTCCGTTCTTTACTTCGTCGCCCAGCGCTGCTCTGGTTACACCGGCTGGAAGATTCGCCTCTTGAGCCTCCCCATCCTCATGGCTCTGGGTGTCGGCATTGCAGTGAGCAACTCCCGCGCAGTGTTCTCGGCCGTTATCGGAACCAAGGGTAGTTTCGTCCGCACCCCGAAGAGCGGTGGATCCAAGAAAAAGGCCAAGAGCCACTATGCCCAGAAGTTCCCGTGGCAAGCGATTGTCGAATTGGGCGTGGGCGTGTACTGCATTTTCGGTCTTCTCGAATACATCGGCGCCCAGAAGTTCATCATCGGCCCGTTCCTCGCCCTGTATTCTGTCGGCTTCCTTTCTGTGGGCGTGCTGAGTTTCATGCACTTCGTGAGCAACTTGGTCGAGATGCACAAGGCCCGTATCGAGGCCAAGAAAAAGTCCGCCAAGATTTCGGCCGAAGAGGTAACCGTCCTCTAATAGGTCGGACCAAGAGGGTCAGTTCGGGCGAGTCATCCGGCTCGCCCTTTTATTTTTCCCGATTTTGATCAAGAGAATACCCTGTTGAGCCTGCTGTATGCTCCGGACAAGCGCAGCCGATTCTTCGCCGTAAGCCTTCACCGAAAGATTGAACGTACGAGCGCTCGCCCCCAAAAACGCATAGGCGGACAAGACGACTATGGAGGCCGCAGCCATGGCGACCATCATCTCGATTAACGTAAAGCCCGACTTCAACGACAATAGACAAGCCTCCTCAGCCGGACAGGACCGGGCAACAGACTCACCGGAACCGAGGTGGCCTCAACAGACAACCACTGCATACCCACCCTTCCTGGCAGCACGGTCTGCCCCACAGACAAAATAACATTCTGTTCCGGGGCAACCACAAAGTTCGTATCTAGGCACCGAGGGGGCTTTGCAACAGCCATTTCCACGTAGCCCGTAGCGGCGACAAGCGCCATTGCCGCGGCCCGTTCCCGAGCCCGCATTGCATGGAACGCACGGAAAAATTGCCCAGTAGAGGCAACGAAAAAAGAGAACACACACAGGGCGACAAGGACTTCGACCAACGTAAAGCCTCTATCTCGACATTTTCTGTTCAAACGCAACGGGAACCCCCTGCACGTAAATAGGGAAAAGGGCACCCGCAGAATCCCACTGCGCTGTAGATTCTACATCCATGTGCCCGTTGGGAGCGGCCAAGACGCCCTCGATTTTCGCATGGTCTTGTACCAACACATCTGAAATGGAAGAACCCATCGCAAAGATTACGCTAGGGAACGATGCAGTCGCCTTCCCAGAAAAAGTCACACCCAAGCGCCCCCAGACATGCCCGCGCAACGTTGCAGAACCCTCCACCCGCACAATCTCCCCGCTATAGATTTCAGCCCAGTCTGCATCAAAGTTTCCGCTCACAGTAACAGGCCCTTCCGCATACACAAGCAGCGTATCCACGTGGAGTTTGCCCTTGAACAAGGCGGAACCCTCCACGTAAAATGCGGCCCGCCCAACATGCCCGTCCGCATCGAACGTAAGGTCCCCCGCCTCGATTCTGTATTCCATGTTCGCCTCCGGCCTAAAGAAGCGCCGGTTCCCCGAGAGCCGCCGAGCATGTGATTCAATGCGTTCACGCAATCCCTGCCGGTACAGCTCGGCACCGTCGGCCCATTCCGCATAGCGGGGCCACGGAGCCTTCGCACGCGACATCCCGACAAGGAGCGTCATGCGCCCATTCTCTGCTGGAGTAGACCACATTCCCCACGGCCCCAGTTCCCCTTGCGATACGGGTGGCAGGCTATCGAAATACCCCGACGGGAACCCAGCGAGGCTCGCCAGCAGGGCCGATTCCGCCCGGTAGACCTCGGCGACGCTTTCCGCCTTGCGGTGCGCATACCGCGAAACAGCAAACGGCATGCGCAAAAGCACCGACAGCATCAGCGTAACCACCAGCGTGACACCGAGGACTACCGAAAGCACCATTCCCCGCTTACTCCCCATGTGACACGACCACCCTTTTCCCGCCGCATTTGAGGAACACTCCATTGCGACCGACAGAATCCACGATAAACGCCCCGACAGAATCGCCGGGGCGGTACCAACCCAACGTTCCACCGACATCGCCTTGGAAAAGGACACCCTGTACGACGCTGCGCAACTTGAGCGGTGGAGCAGCGCACTTCGCTTTGAAATCAAATTTATAGTGCGACCCACGATGAAAGCGGGATTTTTTGTGCCAGCGAGCCCGATACAATGTATCCCGGACTTCGTCTGCGGCAGGCACAAGCGCGGGCGGGTCTGCCAGCGCGATACCATAAGGCACATTCTGGCCATGGTATTCTGCAAAAGGGCCATAGCGAAACAAGGCCGCAAAAGAGCCTAGCGCACAAGAAATCACCGTCACAATCAAAAATGCGAGTGCGGCCCGCCGAGCAAGCGGGCGCACCCTCGGGGCATTGTCCAAGTCCAGCCCCCGCCAGAACGGATCCCGCGCAGCTCTGCGGAACTCCCCCTGCATCGTTGCCGGGTCCACCCGTTCCCGAAATTCACTGTACGGGCAGCCCCGAGCCAAATACTCGTCACGGGCAAGGAAGCGCCGGAACCGTTCCATCCGCTCGGCATAGGCTCTACCGCCGAAGCCAGCACCGTCAACGCCCTCGTAGCCATCCTCTTCGGACCAATGACAAAGCCTTCCCTCGCAAAACACGAGTATCACCAAGCGACTTCCGCACAAGAACGAAAATAGCGCATTCCCGTGTGCGGCCCCGCTACTGCGGATAATGCGGTCGGCCATTCCGTACAGGGCGATTCCCTCGGGCAATACGCGGTCGAACTTCCGGCGCATTCCATCGACGCCCGCAGCCACCGCGACAAGGTAACGCACCTTCCTTCCCGAATCCCCGTTGAAGGCGACCATTTTCCAAAAGCAGGGGCGGCCGCGGCCCGACGACTCCGGAAATTCCCGCGCAAACTCTTCGCGGAGTCGGGCCTCCCCGGGTTCATCGTCGAACGGCACCGACACTTCCCAAGTAAACAAGGGAGCCCCGACACCGCCCACGCGCTCCAGCGCAGCAACCAGCTTACGGAACATCGGAGCCTCCCGCAGGTGAGGGCTCCACTTCGGGCGTTATGAAGATAGCCAGTTCGCTCAGTTCATCCTGCGTGGACGTATAACTGAAAAGCCACCCCACCAGCGGGAGACTCCCCAAGAACGGCACTGCCATGCGCACTTCCGACTTATTCTTGCGCATCAGACCGCCGAGGCAGAGCGTCTCTCCGTTGCGCAGCACCACGGATGTCTTGAGGTTCCGCGTACTGATGTCCCGTGGGCCGTCACCGGAGCTCCGCCCGGCCGTCTTGATTTCGGGCGACACCTCCAGCGTGATGCTCCCCTCCCGCGTCACGACAGGGGTCAGTTCCAGCGAAATTCCATCGTTGAACGAGCGATAATCCGTAATCGGATAGCCGTCCGCCGAGACTTGGCTCACCAGGTAATAGACCGTATTCGTCACGTTCAGTTCCGCCTTGCTCCCGTTCAGCGTCGTAAGCCTCGGACGTGCCAGCACCTCAGCCATGTTGTTCTCCTCGAGGCTCGCAAGTTCCATCTCGAAGCGGTCCGGCAAGAATCCGACCTTCCCGAACGCCCCCGACTTCGACAAGTCCTTCCCCAAGAAATCAAAGAAGCCACGGAACCCGATATCGCCCGCGGCGGTCTTCCGGGCGTTCCCTCCGCGCAAGCCAATCTCGAAGTTCTTGCCGCGCTTGATCTCCACGATGATGCACGAGAGAGTCACTTGGAGCGCCGGCATGTCCACCTGCACTAGGAGCGATTCGGCCATCGCGATTTCTTCTGGCGAGCCACCCAGAAGCAAAGCGTTCTGTTCCTTGACCTCGGCGGCAACGAAACTGCTCCCGGGCATAAACTTCGAGAGGTGCGCAAGCGCCTTCTCCGAATCGGTATACTTCAGCGGATAAAGGCGCGTCTGCGAAAGCGCATTGCGCACCCCCGTCTCGGCAACAAACAAATTTGCAGAATCCAACACGTAGGCGTAGCGGCTCCCCCGGAACACCGCCCCGACGAGGTCCCGCAGCGGAACGCGGTCGAACTTGAGGCGCACGGGCTCCTGCATGTCGCCGTACATCGCGAGGTTCAACCCGGCAGCCGCCGCGATCTCGCGCAGGACACTCGCCAGGGGGACAGCGGCCAGGTCAACGGAATACAGGGAATCGTCGCGGAATACGGACGCGCTTTCCGGACCCGCCCGGTCGCGGCGTACCGACACCCGCAAGCAACCGCCCTCGGAGCGGACGACAAACCCCTGCGACTCCATCAGCGCCCGGAACGCCGCCACGGCGGGCATGTTCCTCAGCCGCCCCGACACCTTGCCCTGCACGTCAGGTTCCACGAGGATATTGAGCCCCGTATTCGCGGCATACTCAGACGCAAACTCGGCCACGTCCTTCCCCTTCACGGTCAGCGAGACGCCGGAATCCGACACCGCGAACTCAGATTCGCCACGCTCTCGGACGCGGCGGATATGCAGCACGCGGCCGTCCTTGACCACCTCGAGGCTGTGCGCCGCGCAAACCGCCGAAAGCCCTTCCAGCAGCCCCACGCTGTCGAGGTGCAGCGTCACCGGCACCTCGGCCCCCTCGTCAACGACGATCGGCGTATCGTACGCCAGCGAGAGGCTGCGCGCCACGTCCGAAAGCGTGGCATCGACAAAATCGAGCGAAACAGTGCCAGTACGCGCAGGAACATCGCGCGACGGCGCACACCAGCCCCCAAGGGACATTTTCGAGCAAAATAGCGGAATAAAGAAAAGCAGCGCCAATAGCACCAATGGGAACCGGAACACGGGAGCCTCCTAGAAAAAGCATACCCGCCGTGACCATCAAAGGCCGGCAGCCCCTGCCCGGGATGTGCAAATGCACCCAAAGGTGCACAGGACATTCGCCTGTACATTTTACAATATAAAAAATTGCATTTTTAATTTTTTCGGTATGCGCAAAATCACACTGCCTTCTTAACCCCCTCAAAAATCACGACATTTTATTAGCTTTTAACATTACAGAACACAAAAAAAGGAGATAATATGCTCAAAAAGATCATTCTCGCAACCGCTCTCGTGGCAACGGCATCCTTCGCAACATGGGACAAGTTCCCGGTTCTCGAAAACCACAAAGGCCAAGCCGTAGTCGGCGACTACTTCCGGATGCAGGACAAGGCCAGTGCCGACAACGCATATATCGGAGCAAGATTCACCGTAATCACAGGCCTAGAATTAGGCATGAAGCTAGACTACAGGATGCTCTCCCGCTACGACGGCAAGGACTCGGATGTTGACGGGTTGGAAAATATCCCCCTCATGTTCCGTTACCAGTTCATGCCCATCATGAACGCTTTCTTGGACGTGACACTCCCTGTCGGCAGTAAGGAAGTGGTCGGCGAGGACGATCCCTTCGTGTTCCATTTCGGTGCACAGTATTCTCAGAAATTCGGCATGGTGAATTTCGGTTCCGAAGCAGGCCTCCAAATCGAAACCGAAGGCGAAGACAAGACGACGCCCCCCTGGACTCTGAATCTTGGTGCCGAAGCCGACTTTGAAGTAAACCAAATGCTTACCCCTTATATCGGCATTGACTTGTACATGCTCCTGGGTAAAACCACTTACGATGGAAAAAACGGGGACAAGGACTTCACCGGCGACCTCCTGTTCAAGCCGTACTTGGGAGCCTGCATCGCATTCAACCAAATGCTGAGCCTCGACATTTCCGCATCGCTCCTTTTCGGCAATTCGGATGCAATGCATATGAAGTCCTGGGCTGACGAAACACGCACGCTCATCGACGTCCATCTGAACGTCAACTTCTAATAGAAGATTACGACATTTTAAAGGCGGTCCGTACAAGCGGACCGTTTTTCGCATAAAAAAGAGTGAACACAAGAGCACTAGCTAAAAATTTTCTATATTATCTCCCGTAAAAAGTTTAAAGGATTCTCATGGCAGCCAAGTATACAGAAGACAGCATCAAATCCCTTGAATGGCACGAGCACATCCGCCTCCGTCCCGGCATGTACATCGGGAAACTCGGCGACGGCAACAGCCCAGACGACGGTATTTACGTTCTGGTCAAGGAAATTATCGACAACTCCATCGACGAATTCGTGATGGGTGCCGGAAAGAAAATCGAAATCGACATCGAAGACCGGTCCGCCAGGGTCCGCGACTACGGGCGCGGCATCCCTCTGGGCAAGGTCATCGACTGCGTAAGCAAGATCAACACGGGCGGCAAGTACGATTCCGAGGCGTTCCAGAAATCCGTCGGTTTGAACGGCGTGGGTACAAAAGCCGTAAACGCGCTTTCGACCAAGTTTATCGTGAAGAGCTTCCGCGACGGTCGCATGAAGCAGGCTGAATTCTGCCGGGGCGTGCTCATCAAGGAATACAGGGAATGTGCCACCACCGAGAAGAACGGCACCGAAATCTATTTTGAGCCGGATGCGGACATTTTCAAGAACTACCGCTACCTCCCGGCCTACATGGAAGAGAAGGTCTGGAACTACGCCTACCTGAACAACGGGCTCACGCTCGTCATGAACGGCAAGACATACACCAGCCCGAACGGCCTTTTGGACCTGCTCCAGAAGCATGTGGACGATTCCATCCGCTATCCCGTCATCCACTTCAAGGACAAGGATATCGAGTGCGCGTTCACGCACGGCAACCAGTACGGCGAACACTACTACAGCTTCGTGAACGGCCAGCACACCACCCAGGGCGGTACCCACCAGCAAGCCTTCCGCGAAGGTATAGTCAAGGGCGCCCGCGACCACTTCAAGAAGGACCTGGACCCCTCCGATGTGCGCAACTGCATCATCGGCGCTATCTCCGTGCGCATCCAGGAACCGGTGTTCGAATCCCAGACCAAGACCAAACTCGGCTCCACGACGGTATCCCCGGGCGGCGCACAGCTTCGCACCTGGGTGGTGGACTACGTGGCAAGCCAGTTCGACAACTACCTGCACAAGAACCCCGAGACCGAGAAGGCGCTGCTCAACCGCATCAACCAGAACGAGCGCGAGCGCAAGGAAATCGCGGGCATCAAGAAACTCGCCAACGAACGTGCCAAGAAAGCAAACCTGCACAACCGCAAACTGCGCGACTGCAAAGTCCACCTCACCGACACGAAGAATGCGCTCAACCGCGAATCCATGATTTTCATTACCGAGGGCGACTCTGCATCGGGCTCCATCACCAAGGCAAGGAACGTGCAGACGCAGGCCGTGTTCAGCCTGCGCGGTAAACCGCTCAATAGTTTCGGCATGACAAAGAAGGTCGTGTACGAGAACGAGGAATTCAACCTGTTGCAGCACGCGCTTGACCTTGAAAACGGTCTCGAGAACCTGCGCTACGACAAAGTGATTATCGCGACCGATGCCGATGTGGACGGTATGCACATCCGCCTGCTCCTGATGACATTCTTCTTGCAGTTCTTCCCGGAACTCGTGGAACAGAAGCACCTCTATATCTTGCAGACACCGCTATTCCGCGTGAGGAACAAGAAAGAGACCCGCTACTGCTACGACGAATCGGAAAGGGACAAGGCCGCAAGCGATATCGGCAAGACAGACCTCGAGATTACCCGATTCAAAGGTCTCGGTGAAATTAGCCCCGAAGAGTTCGGCCAGTTCATCGGCGAAGACATGCGCCTCGAAACCGTGAACATTCCGCCCGACGCAAGCCTCGGCAAGATGCTCGAATACTACATGGGCAACAACACGCCCGCCCGCCAGGAACACATCGTGCAGAACCTCCACGCGAACGCCGTGGAAGAACTCTAACAAATCATTTCCCGATATTATCTGCCGCCGGGGTCACCACCCCGCGGCTTTTTTTATTTCGTCAACTCATTGTCCATCAAGCCGTTAACACAACCAACGCAAGCAAAAGGTATTTTAGATGCCATTTTCTTCGTTTTTAAGGGCTTTTTTTATTATCTTTGTCATGTATGGTACAAATGAGTCAGACATCGTGGCAAGACTTTTCCCTGGCAGACGTTAAGGAAATTCTCACATTCGCCCCCCTGAACCTGGCTATCGGTGCCAATCCCGTTTTACACTACACCCTCCCTAGAGAACTTGCCGCCGGCGAAAAAATCAAGTACACCATTGTCGCCGGATTCAAGACTATTTCTTGGACAGGCATCATCGGAGCCGTCACTGGCGATAAGCTGATGGTCCGTCTCGAAAAAGGCCCGTTCCGCGGCTTTACGGCAACGCATTGGTTCGAAGCCGAAGGCAGCTACACCGCCTGCTGCGACGAGTTCACATTCCAGGGATTTACCGATATTGCGGAAAGCGAATTCAAGGACCTGATCGACAAGACGCACGTCATTTACGCACTGAGGTCCCGCAAGGCAGCCCAAGAAATCGAACTCGCTGTCGAAGCGAAAAAGCAGACCCAGTCTTTCGAAAGCCTAGATTCCAGCGCAACCGCGGGGTAGGCCCATGTACACCTCCCTCGAACAGGCCCTGCTGGATCTTGAAAAAGCGGGGATGCTGAAAAGAATCAAGGAAGAGGTAGACCCCAATCTCGAAATGGCAGCCATCGCCCGCGAGGCGTTCGCCCGTAAAGACAAGGCCATCTTGTTCGAAAAGGTCAAGGGCTCCCGGTTCCGCGCCGCATGCAACATCTTCGGCACCGAAGAACGCATGCAATACTTGTTCCGCAAAGAGGTGAAATCGGTAACGGATGCCGTGGCGTTCAAGGCCAACCCAGCAGGCTTTTTCAGGAGCATCAACCCGTTCCGCTGGTACCGCGCGGCCAAGGCCGGCAAGGCGAGCCTCCCCATCAAAGCCGGGAGCATCCACGATTTCGAAGAATGCAACCTTACAGACTTGCCGCAAATCCAGTGCTGGCCCGAAGACGGTGGCGCATTCCTCACGCTACCGCAGGTCGCCACGCGGCCATCGCCCAAGGCACGCATATTGCAGACTAACGTGGGCATGTACCGCATCCAGATTTCGGGGAACAACTACCTGGAAAACGAATGTGGGTTGCACTACCAACTGGGCAGGGATATTGCAAGGCACCACCAGGCCGCCATAGAGGCAGGCAAGCCGCTCAAGGTGAGCATTTTCGTAGGCGGGCCTCCGGCTCACACGATAGCCGCCATCATGCCTATGCCCGAAAATCTTTCGGAACTGGTGTTTGCCGGCATGCTCGGCGGCAGGCGATTCCGCTACTTTATCCATGATGGCTATATCGTGTCCGCGGATGCAGATTTCTGCATCCTCGGCGAAGTTGCTCCGCAACTTAAGCCGGAGGGCCCCTTCGGCGACCACATCGGCTATTACTCCGCTACGCACCCCTTCCCCTACATCAACGTGAAGAAGGTGCTCTGCAAAAAAAACGCCATTTTCCCGTTCACCGTCGTCGGTCGCCCACCGCAAGAAGACACCCTGTTCGGCAAGTTCATCCACCAGGTGACAAGGCCTATGGTGCCCGCCTCGGTGCCCGGCGTCCACGCCATCAACGCAGTCGACGATGCCGGAGTCCATTCCCTTTGCCTAGCCATCGCAAGCGAACAGGAATGTCCGTACCAGAAAAACCGCGAGCCCCTGGGAATCCTGAAAATTGCAAACGCACTCCTCGGTTTTAACCAGGTGAGCCTTTCCAAATACCTGATTCTTGCGGCCAAGCAGGACAACCCCGAGCTAGACGTAAACAACATCCCCGAATTTTTCACGCATATTCTCGAACGTATCGACTTCGGGCGGGACTTGCATTTCCAGACATCCACAACCATCGATACGCTGGATTACACGGGCACCAAGCTGAATCACGGTTCCAAGCTCGTCATTGCTGCCGTTGGCGAACCCCGACGGATTCTCCGCAACAACGCCCACGACCTGGACTCGCTCCCGCTGCCAGGCGGCTTCGACAGCCCGAAGGTGATTCTGCCTGGCACCATCGCCATCCACGCAAATGCGGACGCCGATTTGGAAACCCTCCGCAAGGCGCTCGAAGGTTGGGGGTATCGCGAAAACTATCCCTGGGTGAGCCTTGTCGACACAACGGAAAACATCAATCTGAGGGATTTCCTCTGGATGTCCTTCACGCGCTCCGACCCGGCACAGGATGTACATGGACTGAACGAAGAATTCCGCGACAAGCACTGGAGCATCCAGGCCCCGCTCATTCTCGATGCCCGCATCAAGCCACACCACCAGAAACCCCTCACCGTCCCTGACGCCATCACAAGCCGCGCAAGGGCAATCCTCGATAGGGCCAAATGACGCGTCTGACAGCAATAATTCTTGGCATACTTATCGCCTGCACCGGAGCATTCGCTCACGGCAGGAACTGCGCAACGGCAAACCTGTTTCATCACAAGCAGTACAACAAAAGTCCATTACAGGCAAGTGTAACCAGAGCAAATAGAGCCGACTTATTCAGCATTACAAACTGCGCAACCGAAGCCTATTACAACAAGGTTCTGTCCAAAAAAACAGAGCACTTCCACATATTCTATACGCTAGAAGGCCCTCACGCCACAAAGAAAGAGTTCGTTGACAGCGTTGCTGTAAACCTGGAACGTGCATACACGATGCACACAAAAGATCTGGGCATGCACAAACCCATCGGCCCGACAAAGACCCATCATTATAACAAGGATGTCGACAAAGGACTATACGCCGTAGAAATCATCGAATTGGACTTGATTCGAGATGCAAGTAGAATATTTAACAGACAAACTTGTGAAGGTTGTTTCGGGCTCACGCTGCCAGTCCATGACGAATATTATATCGAGGATACAGACACAACGCAGTTGTTCATCGACAACGATTTCAAATATATCAGTCCATCAACGGGCAAACGAAAAAGCATGGACGACAATCCCGAATGTACCTATATCGAATCCTCTATTCCCCTGACACAGCAAGCTACCGGAGACGACTTCAGCAAGAACTGGAACAGTGCCATCAGGATTACCTCATTTCACGAACTATACCACGCCAGCCAGCTGACTTACTTGAACATGTACAATTATTGGACAATCTGGTTCGAGGCCTCAGCAACCGGAGTCGAGGAAATCGGGGCCCCCGAAGTTAACGACTATTTCGGTTACATAAACAACTACCTCAAGAACAAAAAAATAATCGGAGTTCCTCTCAACGCCATCAGCGATACGTTCACATACGGAGTGAGCCCCCTTTATCTTTACTTGTACAACAACATCAACAAGAAATTTGACCACGAAATATGGGAAGGATTTGAAAAAAATCCCGAAAAAAGTTTGGACCAACAATTATCGAGCTACCTGAAAAAGAGAAAACTGGATGGAGATTCGGTGTTCCATGATTTCGCCGTAAGACTCTCCTTCTCCGGAGATCGCAGCAAAGCCATCGACTCCAAAAAATGGCTCCATAAAGACGAAAAAGACTGGAATTCCCTCGAATACAATATGTCGCCCACTTTCACGCCAGACACGTCGAGATTCATGTTCGACTATTATGCAGGAAGCCAACCGGACATCACCAACTACAAAGGCGACGTCAGTGCCGTCGTGTACCGAGACGGGAAGGCAAAAATCATCCCTGTCAAGACAACCAACACAGCCGATTCCATTTACAGCACACGTTCCAAAGTGGACTCCATAGTCTGGGTATTCAGCAGATTTGGAGAAAGCGACTTTGTCGAGACTATTGTCACAAATACCAAACTTAGAGCCTACCCGACCCCATGGCGCGAAGGCTCTCTCTGCTTTACGCCGCTCCCGCGGGACAAGGACTACGTTGAAATTCGCAACCGCCGTGGTGCCATCGTCATGCACGAAAAGTACCAAGGCACACTTCTCTGCATCGAAGAAAACAAAGTCCGTGAAAAAATGGCCCCCGGAGTCTACTGGTTCCGTGCAGGCAATAGCGGCAAGGCCGAAAAGTTCATGATTGTCTACTAGAGACAATCCTTGAAAATGCAATCTTCGGATTCAAGTTTTGTCAAAACAGAAGTATCGAACTGCTCAAGGCTCTTGCAATCCTTAAAATCGTCTAAAACCATGCAGGCTTCGCCATACAGCGATTCTGCCCGCAGGTAATGCGATTCCAGCCGGTGTTTCGCATACTCTTCTGTAGAATGGTTGTGAATCATGAACGCCCAGTCCGACGACTGGAACAGCATCAGTTCGCGTTCCATCTGGTGGACAAAGCGCTGCATCAGCGCCGCGACTTCGGCATCTTTCACCTTAGAGGAAGTGCGCTTCAGGGAATCTATCCTCGCCCGAATACGGTACGATAGCGGATAATATTTCTCTGTTTCAGGATTGATCCACACCGAAGCAAATCCACCCTCGCCCCACGAAGAGAAAGCCGGTTCATGGGCATCCGGGTCGGCAGAAGAAACCATTACGTCGTCGGCACCCATAAAGTCCAGGATGGAACTTGCCGCAGCACGTTCCAACAGCGCTTCCAGGAAAAGCGGACCTTCGAACCACCAATGTCCAAAAAGTTCGGCATCGTATGGGCAAAGGAGTGCGACCTTGTTTCCACCCATCTTGGGGATGATATCTGAAAGAGTCGCTTCCCTGTTCGCCACGAACAATCGCGCATGGTCTTGAACAAGGCGCATTGCATTCCAAGGGCGATAGAATTCCTTCTGTTCGCTCCCTGTAATACGATAATACTTGAAACCAGAATCAATCGGAGTATCGCCCGAAAAGAAATACTCGCCCAGGTAGGAGCGCTCACGTTCCCTTGCGATATCCTTAAAGAACTCGCGATATTCTGGATGCCCCGGATAACCCGTGCGACGGCTCCACACTTCCATGGAACTGGCCTGCTCGCGGCCCATGCAATAGAGCCCCGACGGCGTACGGAGCGGAGTGAACACGCCATACTTGGGCGGCGGAGACGATAACAGGACTCCATGCGTTTCCAGGAAAAAATACTTCAGGCCAAACTCGGCCAAGTAACGTTCCTGCCCAGGGAAATAGCCACATTCCGGGAGCCAAATACCCTTAGGCTTGCGCCCGAAAGCCTGTTCAAAACAAGATACCGTCGCGGCCAGGTGCATACGAATTGAGGCAGGGTCGCTTTGGTATGCGGGCAAGAAGGGGTGCGTCCCGACGCACGTGAGCAAATTCAGCTTTCCTGCAACCTCCAGGGCCTTGAATTCCTTTAACAAATCCCGGCCAATCCGGTTTTCCCACGTATCAATCAGCGCACGCTGACGGTCCAGGTAAAAACGGGCAAGAGGCGCCTGAGGGCCGTCCTTGAAACGGGCGACCTCTTTTTCTGCAAGCTCAAGTTGGCGCTGCAGATGGCCGGATATCTTTGAAATCAGGCTCTCATCGCGGAGCATCTCAATCAGCGGCGGGGACACGCTCAAGTTGAGTTTGCCCGGCACGCCCTTTTCGAGCAGGCGCCGCATAGACTGCACCAAAGGCAGGTACGATTCCGTAACCGCCTCAAAAAGCCAGTTTTCCTCAAAAAAGCGTTCACATTCTGGATGACGCACAAAGGGCAAGTGCGCATGCAGCAGAAAAAGGATTTGGCCCGGTGCAGACAAATTAACAACACCCGAAAACTGAATTATTCCGTGCGCTTGACAACGATAGGAACGATTGTCGTCGGGAAATCACCATCCTTGTCGGTCGCAAACACTGGGATAATCTTCGTGGAATCCGGGAGATCTTCTTCGAAGCTGAACGTACCATCCGGATTCAGCGGGAACGGTTCACCGCGCACCTGCAAATGGGCATCGGGGCGGGTTCCGCCGTACACAATCAAGCGAGTCTTGACCCACAAGAAGAAATCCTTGCCATAGTTGACAGAATCCTTCGGCGCGGCAATTTCATTGCTCTTGAGTGCAGCGCTGGAAAGTGCACCGGAGAACATGGATTCAGAAGAACTGCCCAAGCGAAGGCTATTGAGCCAAGATTCAGCCGTCGTACTGGAGAATCCGGAACTCATGAAATTCCCTTGCACGCTACCGCCCAAGGATGCGCGGACAAATTCGTCGTCGAAAGACGGGACTGTAGCATTCTTGTCGAACGTGAGCACCGGGGACGATTCGAGAATCGGCATGAACTGGTTTCCGTCAACGGAGCCGAGGACAGCCATGCAGCTATTGCCGACAGGATTCTCGACATACCAGCTGCGGGCATCGGCAGGGACTTCCACATCGTGGAACTTGCGCTTTTTGCTGCGCTGTACGGTCAAGTCATCCGTAATGTCGAACAGGCGCAACACCAGCTTTCCCTTGCCATTTTTTGCCTGGTTGACACGCTTTTCGGAGACTTCCCAGAAGGCATGCAGCCAGTTCGGGTCCTTCTGCATGAGCACAAGGTATTC
>JAEERM010000031.1 GCA_016285835.1 Fibrobacter sp. | reverse complement strand
CGGTCCACAACCACAGCGTCAAGGTGCAGAACCTCTTCAGCGAAATTTTCGAAGGCAACTTCCACAACCTTATCCCGACGGACGCCTACGCCCACTACATCAAGAACAGCAACTTCGTGCAGACGGGCAAAGACGGCAACAACCTCGTGATTGTCTCCCCGGACAAGGGTGCCCGCCCCTTCATGAACGCCGTGTACGACGCCCTGCAGCTCCCCGAGTGCAAGCGCGTGGTGATGGACAAGGTCCGTACCGGCGAACGTGAAATCAGCATGACCTTCAACCCGGAACTCTCCGACATCAGCATCGAAGAAATCCAGGGCAAAGACGTCATCGTGTTCGACGACATGGTGCGTACGGGTACGACGATTGTGCAGTGCTGCGAGCACATCAAGAAGGGCAACCCGAACCGCGTTTGCTTCGGCGTGACGCACTTCCACACGAGCCCCGAGGCCCGTGAAAAGCTCAACAGCCCCGCCATTGACGAAATTCTCACGACATCCACCCTCCCGGACATCATGAACCGCGACTGCCAGGGCCGCCTGCGCAAGAAGCTCACTGTGATGAAGCTCGGTAAGTGGATTGCTCGCCATGTGATGCAGATGTACGGCCTCGACGACGGTCGTTTCGAGAAGGACTTCTACAAGATCGATATGTCCTCCAAGAACCCGCGTTGGCCGCCAGTATTCTTCTAGTTGGCACAATTATTTGTCCACAAGTGTATAAACCCCTAAATGATGCATATTTAGGGGTTTGTTGTTTTATAATACAACGGATGAGTATGTTTTTTTTCTCATAATACGTCCACATTTAAAATAAAAATGTAAAATTGGCGTGAAATCATTAAAAACACAGGAGTAACAATGTTTTCAAAAAAAATTCTTTTCCCTTTAGCTACTGTTGCAATGGCTTCTTTTGTCGCTTGCGGTGACGATAGCTCTTCTAGCGCTTCCAATGATGTAGCCCCGGCTAGCGTCAAAACCTTTATGGATATCGGTGATATTCCGTGCTCTGATTCGCAGAACTTTTGCGCTATCGTGCTTGTAGAAGAGCACAATGACTACTACCAGTGCAATGGGCAGTGGAATATGATGCATCAGGGCAAGGATTCTCCGCTTGCTGGTTGCGAAAGCGCCACTCCGGCTGCTGATCCTGCCAACGGCGAAGGAAGCACGACGCCTGCTGAAGATACCGGTGTAACCACTCCGACCGAAACCCCGGCTGCCGACCCTGCTGCGACTCCGGCCGAAACCCCGGCTGCCGACCCTGCTGCGACTCCGGCTGAAACCCCGGCTGCTGACCCTGCTGCGACTCCGGCTGAGACCCCGGCTGCCGACCCTGCTGCAACTCCGGCCGAGACGACCCCGGCTGCACCTACTGGCGACAAGGTCGGTTGCCAGGTTGGCAAGATGTGCACGGAAGGTCCTGCTGCTATGGCGTCGGGATGCTCTGCCGAAGAAGGTAAAACTCTTTTGGATGCATGCCCTGCCGGTGGTGAACCCTGCGATATTGGCGAAGCCGGTATCACCATGTACTTCTACGAAGGCGCAGAAATGTCTTGTGAAGACTACAAGGCTATGATTGCCGCTTTCACGGAAATGGCTCAATAATTTTTGGGCGATTGCTCAAAGTATTTTAACAGGCTCCTCTTCGGGGGAGTCTTTTTTGTATGGCAAGAAATCTGCATGGAACCTAAAAATATGGAATAATTATCAAATTTGATTTGCCCCGGTGCGTATAAAAACATATCTTATACAACGTAAGAGCCAAATGGATTTTTCGGAAAAAAGGATAGAGGATGGAAAACCCCGGTGCACGTGATGTGCTCACGAAAAACGTGAAGAAAGACAGAGTCATGGAGGCTCTTGCCTCCGAGTACGAATGTATAAACTACGTCGTGGTGGGCAACGTGCTGAGGGAACCTTCCATACGTTACCGCATCAGCAAAAAGCTGGGCGAGTGCATTCCGGGTTGGCTCCGCGAGATGGGCATATACGAAAGGTTCGACCTCATCAAGAACACTATTGTCGTAAACCAGGAACGGGAGGCGTTTGCCTACAAGACCAAGCGCGAAGTCATCTTAGAAAACCTCAGGAACGCCCCGGTATATTTTGTGAACTTCCGGGCGAATGTGCTTGATAAAATCCACTATTACCAAGTGAAGTTCATTGCCGACAAAAATTCCGTCGGCAAGTTGGTCGGTTATATTGCCGTCCTCCGCTGCATCGACGACGAGGCTATTGCTGAGCGCAAGACGCAAGACTTGCAGCATGTGGTGAGCGCGATGACGGAAGACTACGACACGATTATCCGTTACAATTTCCGCACGAACGTGGGCGAGATTTTCCGTGCCGGGCGGCTCGTGGGGGCCACGCGGGAAGAATGGAGAAATGCCGGAGCATTTGGAACCTTGATGAAATTGTATGCGAGCAGGGTTGTGCTTCCCGTGGACCGGGAAAATTTCTTGCGGCAAGTTCAGCAAGACAGGTTATTGCCTGTTATTCAGAGCGGGAAACCCTGCACCGTGACTGCGCGGTATGGGAGCCCAGCAAACCCGAATTGGCTGGGTATGAGAATTGTCCGCCCTGGTGGGACCGCCGATATGAACTGTGTGCTTGTCGGCATCAGGGATATTTCAAGTGAAATTACAGAAGAACAGCAGCGCAAAGCCGAACTCGAAATGCAGAACAAGGCTCTCCAGGCGGCCAGGGATGCGGCACAGGCAGCGAGCAAGTCGAAGTCGACGTTCCTGTTCAACATGAGCCACGACATCCGTACACCGATGAACGCCGTGCTTGGCTTTGCTGACAAAATCGAGAAGTACAGTGACAACGCCGAACTTGTCCGGGAGGCCGTTGCCAAGCTGAAAAATTCCGGGACGGTGCTCCTCAATATCATCAACGAGGTCCTTGAATTGTCGAGGATTGAATCGGGGAAGATAGACATTGATCCGGTGCCTTGCGATGTGCGGTCGGGAATTTCCCAGCTCGAAGACGTAGTTCGCCCCTTGATAGAGAAAAAGTTCCTCGCTTACTCGGTGCAGGTCAATGTCCGGGACTACCTGGTGCGTATGGATGTCGCCCGCGTGAACAAGGTGGTGTTCAACATTCTCTCGAATGCCATCAAGTACACGCCCGCCGGAGGAAATATCTGGTACAGGCTAGACCAGATTGGCAGTTTGCCCGATGGTCGCGTTCTGTACAAGTGGTCTATCCGCGATAACGGCATCGGTATGGATGCGGACTTTGTTGAGCATGCGTTCGAGCGGTTCAGCCGCGAGCACAGTTCCACGGTCAGCGGCATCGAAGGGACTGGCCTCGGCCTTGCCGTGTGCCACGAACTGGTCGAGAAGATGGGCGGTGCCATCAATATCAACAGCGAGAAGGGCAAGGGGACAGTGGTCGCTTTCAGTTTGCCCGTTGAGAGGTGTACCGAAGCTGACTTCCCGAAACCAGAAGAGGAAGAAGTCAAGGAAGATGCGGTTGCGCTTGACGGCAAGAAGGTCCTGCTTGTCGACGACAACGAGATGAACCGCGAAATTGCCATGGATATGTTGACCGATAACGGCGTAATCGTGGAAATGGCCGATAACGGCTTCAAGGCGGTCGAGATGATTGCCGCGTCCAAACCGGGGGACTTTGACCTTATCTTGATGGATATCCAGATGCCCGTGATGGATGGCTACGAGGCCACACGCCGTATCCGAGCGTTGCCGAACAAAAAACTGGCCAATATTCCCATTATCGCGATGACGGCGAACGCCTTTGACGAAGATCGCAAAGCTTCGAGGGCTGCTGGAATGAACGCCCACCTGGCAAAGCCTGTCGGTGCGGATGTGCTTTGCCGGACTTTGTCGGAATTCATTGGTGTCCGGTCGCCCGGATAATGATATTTATCGTTTTTATTACGATTTTTTCATGCCTTTGAATAAAAGTTATGTATATTGGTTAGCGTATGTCAGCAAAAGTTACCAGTAGCGATAAAGTCGACGATTTGTTCCCGGAAACCCCGGTCCGTAAGATTATCACCCCGATTGAACGCCTGATGAAGGTGGAGACGACGGGTGGAATTGTTCTTATCATCATGACGGTTGCGGCCCTGATTTGGGCGAACCTGAGTCCAGAAACCTACCATCATTTTTGGCACATGCCATTTACGTTGAAGATTGGCGACTGGATTGGCAATGGTGATTTGCATTGGCTCATCAACGACGCCTTGATGACGATATTCTTCTTCAACATCGGCCTTGAAGTCAAGGGCGAGATGACTTACGGCGAGTTACACAACCCGAAGGCGGCGAGCTTGCCTATTATTGCCGCTGCGGGCGGTATGCTTTTCCCGGCGCTCATTTACTTGACGCTCTGCCCGCATGGCGAAAACAGCGCGGCGCACGGTTGGGGTATCCCGACGGCGACGGATATCGCGTTCGTGGTGGGCTGCATGGCCATTCTCGGCAAGAAGGTGCCGCATGCCTTGCGCGTGATGATTTTGACTTTGGCGATTGCCGACGATATTGGTGCTATCCTCGTGATTGCGATTGGCTACCCGAGCGGCGACGGCATCAACTTCGCGGCTCTCGGTGCTGGTTTTGCCCTGCTTGTCTTGATTAATGTGCTGTTCCGCATTGGCGTGCGCAACCTGTTGCTGCACGGTGTCATCGGTGTCGCGGTTTGGGCATTCTTTGTCAAGAGCGGTGTGCACCCGACTATCGCGGGCGTGCTTCTGGGCCTCTCGGTTCCGGCCAAGGCCGTCATTGCCAACAGCAAGATGGCGCATTTTGCAAGCAACGTGGGCGGAGTCCTCTCGGGCGAATCCCAGGACCGCAACGCAAAATACGAAGTATTTACCATGCTCAAGCGTGGGGCGAGCGAAAGTATCTCCATGCAGGAACGTCTGTTCAAGCCTCTTGTTCCGTGGGTCAACTTCTTTATCATGCCGCTGTTCGCGTTGAGCAACGCGGGTGTCGAAATCAAGCTCGGTGGCGTGGAAGTTCCAGTGATGGGTGCTGTGGCACTGGCTTTGATCTTTGGCAAACCTATCGGTATTTTCCTGTTCAGCGTGCTTGCCGTGAAGGTGGGCGTGTCGGTGAAACCGAGCTACAGCTGGAAGATCTTGTGGGGTGGCGGCATGCTTGCCGGTATCGGCTTTACGATGGCGCTGTTTGTCGCAAGCCTTGCGTTCGATGTGGGTGATCGTCAGGATTCTGCCAAGCTTGGCATCTTGATGGGCAGCTTCTGTGCCGCAATATTCGGCACCATCTACATGAGCATCGTGTCCAAAACGGGGGAAACGAAGAGCGAATAATTCCCTCTTTCGTCTAACTCATACCTCAAAGGCTCGAAGAGCCGACCTCATACCTCATGCCTCATTTTGTCTACATGCTCCGTTGCTTGGGCGACCGTATATATACGGGCTACGCGACGGATGTAGAAGCTCGCTTTGAACAACATAAGGCTGGGAAGGGCGCGAAATTTACGCATGCGTTTCCGCCTGAATGTATCTTGAAAATTTTTGAACTTGAAAGCCTCGAAAAGGCCCTGCGCCTGGAGGCCCGTGTCAAGAAATTGCCCCGCCTGCAAAAAGAAAAACTTGTCGCGGGTGACGAAACTTTGACTGAAAAGTTAATGGCGGGGCTTGCCGAAACGTTGGTGGAGAAAAAGACCCGTGTGCGCCGCGAGCGCCGTGCCAAAGGTGCTACAAAACGCCGTGCAAAATCTAGCCGAAAAACCTAGCTGATAATGAGGTCAATGACCAAGTAAATAGCCATCGCTATGCTTGTCGCACTGATGAAGTGCTGTATGAACTTGTTGCCTTTTTTGCGCTGCAAAAAGCTTCCGCAGTAGCCGCCCAGCCAGGCACCCGCTGCCATCACAATGGCGATGGGCCAATCAATTTTGCCTGCGATGCCGAGTACAGTGGTGCTGATAAGCAGGAACACGTTGGTGAGCGCATTCTTGAGCGCGTTCACGCGGATGGGATCGAGCCCGGTGTAACGCGTGAGCCCGAAAATTTGTACAAAACCCACACCCACTTGCACAATGCACCCGTAAATGGAAATCAGTGCGAAGCCGAGGGCGCCTTTCCAGGTGAGTTTTTCGGGTGGCATTGCAGGTGGCTTACCGAGAATGTCTTTGCGCAGGTTGCTCATCACCACGACGAGGCAGATGACGCAGGCGAGTATGGCCTGGAATGCGCGGTCGCCGATGTGCACGAGGAAAACCGCACCGATGGCGGTCCCGGCGATGGTGGGCAGGAGGAGTTGCAGGAATATCTTCTTGTTCAGGTAGCCGTGCTTCATCAGGTTGAAGACGCTGCTGAAATTCCCGATGATGAGCCCGATGCGGTTCGTGCCATTCGCGACGGTTGCGGGCATGCCGAGGAATATCATGATGGGCAAACTCAGCGTGGAACCGCCACCTGCGATGCTGTTGATGAGGCTGACAACTAACCCGAGGATAAAAAACGCTGGGTACTGCGCGTATTGCCAAACATCGGCGTCAATCACTTCTGGAGTTCCTTCTCGAGGAATTGCCTGTTCTCTACGACAGTCTTCTTTTGGCTGTTATCTGGGTATTCGCTCATGCACTTGTCCAGCGGGGCGATGGCCTGTTTGAGGAGTTCGCGCTTCTTTTCGGGGTCCTTCTGCTTCTGGGCCTTCGCGAAAAGGTTTGAGGTTTCCTTGCGCTGGGTGTTGCAGTAGGCGTCGGCAAGTTCGCGGTATTTTGCGTTGGCTTCTTTGCGCAACTTGCTTGCCTTGAGCTTATTCAGCAGTTCCTTTGCATCTTTGTATTTGCCGGCCTTGATGAATTCGTCGGCTTTGGCGAGGGCAGCAGCGGGGTCGTGCGATTCCCAGTACTTGACGGCGGCGGCATCGGTTGCCTGTGCCGCTTCGCGGATATGGTCGACGAGCGCCTGGATGTGGAGTTCTGCTTCGAAGTCGCGATAACGCATCTGGAACTCGGTCACCTTTTTCTGGGCTTCGGCGAATTGCGCCTTGTCGTCGGCGAGCGACTTGATTTCGGCGTATTCCTTTTTCGCCTTGGCGAGAGTGTTCTTGTAGGCGACTTGTTTCTGTTCCGTGGCCCACTTGGTCAGTGCATCGCCGGGCTCAAGCGAAATCAGGCTGTCGGCGGTCTGTGCCACCATGCTGTATGCGGCGCGGGCGCGGTTCATGTTCTGGATTTCGAGAACAAGCGGCTCGTATTGCTTTGCTTTTTCGGCACGGGTCTTGTCGAAGGCGAGAATCATGGAGTCGGTCTTGGCTTCCCACTGCGCCCAGAGCGGCTTGATGACGCGGAAACGCTGCAGGTAGGCTACGGCCGAGTCGGCGAGTCCCGCTTTGTAAAGCGCATTGGCGTGGGCGAAAACACCATCGACGAGGGTCGGGAATGCCGTGTAGGGGTCGACAGGAGCCGGCTGGCCGTTGCCGATGTCGGTCAGCGGGACGGTTTCAGATGCTTTGGAAGGGACGCTTGTCGTGGTTTCTGCGGTGGGGGTGGCACTGTCCGCCGACTGCATGGTAGACTGACTGGTGCTAGATTCGCTTTCCGGTGCAGTTGAGGGCTGCCCGCTGCTGTCACGTTCTACATTGACAGAAGGTTCGCCGGAGGGGTCAGTCTCGGGGGAGGGCGAATTACCCACGCACGCCGCAAGAGCAAAAGCCGATAAAAGTAAAAGGAAGTGCTTCATCAAAAAGTAAATATAGGTAATAGGGGAGAGGCTAGAGAATAGAGACTAGAGGCTAGTGAATAAGAATCACGCACTTCGTGCGTTAATAACAGACGGCGAAGCCGTGATATTTTCCCCTAGCCTCTAGATCCTAGATTCTAGTCTCTAATCCGCTTCTATAGGCACAAACGCGTTCCCGCCTAATCCTTCAGGCAAATCCCAGTCGTCGTCTTTGGGCATAGCTGCGGCCTTCGGGGCTACAGGCTGTCCAGCGGCAGCGGGGATGTCCTGTGCAGGCTGCGGGGCGGGCGGCTGGCTCATGGAGCCAGCGTCGGGGCCGATGGCCCCGTCTATGGCGGGCGCGCCGGAGTCGGTCACGGTGGGCATCGGCATGCTGGTGAGTATTCCCATTTCGGCACTTGCTGCCGCTGCACGTTCCTGCACCTGCGGTGGGGTGAATCCCGGCACGTCGAGCCACGGGAGCGGCCTGCCTTCGGCACTGCTCGCGCCCGCCATCGCCCGCCCTGTCATCGGGTCGACCGTGAGTTCTCCGCGTTCGTTTGTCAGGATCAGCGGGACTTCGCCACTGGCCATCATGGAAATATCGAGGAAGTCAATTTGTTCCGGGATACCGAGGATTCCGATTTCTTCTTTTGCGAAAGCCGCCCATTGCGGGAGGCCACCCGAAGCACCTGCGATACGTGTGCGTCCTGACTTTAGCGGCTTGTTGTCGTCGAAGCCTACGTAGCTACCGATAGCCACCACGGAATCGAGCGCAATGCCATTCTTGTCTTTAACATAGGTGGGGAGCGCTCCCATGAACGCCACGTTGCGGTAGTCGTTCGTGGTACCCGTCTTGCCGAGGGCAGGGTAGCGCAACTTGGTTGTCCCTTCGGAGTTCGATACGGTGATGCTTGCATACTGGCTGCGGGCGGTTCCGTTCTTGAACACGGAACGTAACATCGCACCCATCTGCGTGGTGACCGTTTCATCCAAGACAACCTTGCTTTCGGTGTCGTTCTTGAATATGACTCGACCATCGCGGTTCTTGATTTCTTTGATAAGGCAAGGTTCGGCCCAGTCGCCGTCTTTGCACTTGAACACCTTGCCCGTGAGAATGGTCTGGTAGGCAGTGGTAATTTCGCTCAAAGTAATGTCGTTCACGCCGAGCGGCATGCTGAACACTTTTTGCAATTTTTGCTTGATGCCGATTTCGCCTGCGAACCTTGCGAATTCCGACATGGCGAGTGCGCGGCGGTAATCCGGCCAGTTGCGCAGATGTTCGGGATCGAGGTAGTCGCTTTCGGGGTCGGTCGGTTCGACCATCGTGCTCAGGCGCTTGAAGTCGGCCAGTGTGAAGTTCGGGAAGAGTTCTTCTGCTTCGAGCGAAGCGAAAGTTTCGGTGAGCCCGTTCATGAGAATTTCGTTTTCACGGTTGCGCAGGACTTCGGAATAATTCTTGTAGTTGTGGCGCAAGTAACGGATAGCAGAGGGGTCGCGCTTGGCTTGCTTGATACCCACATCGGTATAGCTCCCGTAGCGCAGCGCCTGCATAGCGCGCGCCTGTGCATAGAGGCCTTCGTTCTTGTAGCGTTCCACGAGGGCGTCGCGGGCGCGGGTGAATTCGATCTCGCGCTTCACGTCTTCTTTCATGGTGAGGCCAAACTTGTCGCGCAGCCTTTCGAAGAACGCCTTGGATTCCTCGTCGGGGAGGCGAGCCATTTCGTTCTGTGCCGCGACCATGGCGAATTCCTCGTCGCTCAACTTGTCGAGCAGGTGCTCCAGCAGCCAGATGCTTGCGATGTTTTCTGAGCGCGTGGCCGCCCAGGCGATGCTCACCACGTCACCCTTGTTCTTGTGGTCGGGTCGCGGGAAGTAGAACTGGTTCACGTACTGGAACGCGTTGTACTCGTTCTCCAGTTCATCGAGGTAGTTCCAGTGGTACTTGAGTGCGAGTGCGAAAAGCAGAGGTTTCCAACTAGAACCAAGCTGGCGTAGCGCCTTGAAGCTGCGGTCGAAACCCGTATTGTGGAAACCGCCCTGGCTTGCGATGACCTTGCCGTTCTGCAGTGCGAACAACGCTCCTTGCAGCACCGGTTCCGTCTCTATCTTGCACGGGGCAAAACCATCTTGCAGTTCGTCCGAAAGGATGCTCACCAGGAGGATGGCTCCCTGCTTGAGTTGCGAGGCGAGAATCTTGTTCACATCGCCGCCGACCTGCTTTGCAAATTCCTTCACGGCCTTTTCGGTGACAATGCCTTTGAGCTGGCCAAAACTGAGCGTGAGCGACTTGAGTTTCCCGTTCTCGTCGAAGAATACGCTGTCTACAGCGCCGTAGAGGTAGTCGCCTTTGCGGGCGCTTTGGGCGCGGTTCGCGAATTCGGCCTTGGGCAGCACGAAACCGCCCAGCTGCATCTGCAAGTTGCTGATGTTGTTCTGGAGGGCGCGCTTCGCGGCATCTTGGCTCTTGCCGTCGAGCGTCGTCACGATGACGAGCTGTGCCTTGCGCCAGTCCTCGATGCCTTCTTTTTGGAACAGCTCGTGGAAGTAATCGTTGTCGAGCTTTTCTTCGAGGCGTTCGAGCGTGGTGCTCATGGTAAAGCGGAAGTTGCCGTGGTTGAATTCAAGCGGCTTGGCGAGCGCCTTTTCCATGTCTTCTTTTTCGATATAGCCTTCGTCGAGCATGCGTTCAAGCACGTACTTTAGGCGTTCTTCGCCACGGGCAATCGCCTTTTCGCGCCGTTCGGTGGTGCGCTGGATAAAGGGGTCGTAGTTGAACGGGCCCTTGACCGAGCCTGCAATAAAAGCGCATTCAGCGAGTGTGAGGTCCTTGAGTTCCTTGTTAAAGAAGTACTGTGCCGCGATGGCGACACCCTTACCCGTACCCGAGACGTGGAACTGGTTCAGGTAGAATTCCAGGATTTCTTCTTTGCTGAAATGCTTTTCCATGCGGAGTGCGTTCATCAGCTCCTTGAGCTTTTCCTTGACGCTGCGCTCTTCGCGCCCGAAGATATTCTTGACCGCCTGCTGCGTGAGCGTGGAGCCGCCTTGGCGGAGGTGCCCCTCGTGGATGTTGCGGGCCATGGCGCGTGCAAACCCGTGGAAACTGAACCCATTGTGGTTCCAGTAGCCGGCGTCTTCGGCAGCGACCAGTGCGTTGACGATGTTCACCGGAATGTCGCCGTAAGGCACGTACACGCGGTGGTTCGCATCGAAGAAGGCTCCGAGCAGTTCGTTACCGTCGTTAAAATAGACGCGGGTCTCGCCGCTGAGCACCTGGAGGATGGTGTTACGGTTGAACTGGTTGTCTGGATCCTGTTCGGGGAGGATTTTGAAGACGACGATGTATGCGGGGATGCAGCAAATGAGGCCAACGAGGGCGAAAGCCGCGATAATTTTCAGCAGTTTTTTTAGACGACGCATTTTGGAAGACTGTATTATTATGAACGGGTATAATCTAGAATTTTTGAAAGGAGACCGCCCATAATATTGCGGAAAGGGGCGGATTTTAGCGAAAATGGGGCGCAGAGGTCCCAAAAAATGATGCTTTTTCGGCCATTACCCTTGAAAAAAACATGAAAATTAAGTAAAATTTGTGTCCCCAAGATGGGAAGATGGCCGAGCTGGCCGAAGGCGCGTCCCTGCTAAGGACGTATAGGACTTAATCCTATCGCGAGTTCGAATCTCGCTCTTCCCGCTGAAAAGGCCCCGAGTCTTACGACCCGGGGCTTTTTTGTGTCTCCTGCAGAAACAGTCTTTTATTCCCAAGATTCCTGGGCGTGTTCACGTTTTTTGATATGTGCCTCTTGTGGATGTACATGAAGGCGTCGGCACGCTTGAGTACGTCTGCCGGGGTTTTATCTACCTGGGGGTCAAATTCAGCGATACCCGCAGCAAACGAAATCCTGTCGGCGCGCAAGGGCTCGTTCGGCTCGCGCAGCGAACGCAGCTTGTCCAGCAGCGCATCCCTTTCTTCGTAATCGGAACCCTGCACGACAATGACGAACTCGTCGCCGCCGATTCGGTACACGGGGCTGTGCTTGAAGGTCTCGCAGAACGCACGGCAATTGGTCTTGATGAACAAATCCCCTGCTTCGTGCCCGAGCTGGTCGTTCACGATTTTTAGGTTATTCAAGTCGCATTCAATGATAGCGAATTCAACAGACTTGCCCTGCTCTATGTCGCGGAGGAGTTCGTCCGATTTTTGGTTAAATGCGGCGCGGTTGTTCACTCCGGTGAGCGGGTCCCTGCTGGCGATAAGGGTGGTCCGCATCAAGTCGTGCTTGAGTTTTTCCGTTTCTTCTTTGATGCGTTCTTCGTGGCTGATGTTGTGCATACCGATGACGTAGCCGGTTAGGTTGCTCTCGCTGTCGTGTACGATTTTCAGCTCGTAGAATTCAGTTACGTTGTCTATTTTTACGCGGACGCGGGTGACGAAAGTCGGTTCCTTGGCCAGTTCGGAAATGCTGTTCTCGCAGGAGCCATGCTTGAGGAATTCAGGGAGGTCTTCCGGCACGATGACGGTGCGCAGGAACTTGTCCAGTTTTTGCGTGGAAGGTAGACCGCTGTTGATGTCTTCGTCAAAAATTTGTTTGAACCTCGGGTTCATCGTCTGGAACCGGACATCTTTGCGCTGCGTGTCGATGTAGCAAATCAAGTCGAAGTCGGCCGAGAGTGCCGCCATGATAGCGCTGTCTTGCCGGTAGATAGTTTGTTTGGTCATGTGGATGACGACATGCGTGAAGATGACGCAGCAACCCAGCATGTAACCGATGGAGAAGAACGGAGCGAACGGGAAGAACAACTGGAGAATCCCGCAGATGATAGGGGCCAGCACGCAGAGGAACACAGCCGTGAATTTCCGGCGGTCCTTCTTTTTGATGCCGGTTTTCATCTTGATAAGGCAGACAATCCCGATAAAGATGTAGGTCGCGTATTGCATGTAGAACAGGTACTGCGCCGTTATGGTTTTGCGGTAGTACCCGGATTCGTTTACACTGAAAAGGAACTGGTACTTGATATTGATGAGCAGGAGCGCGAACTGTGCCACCACGAGCAGGAGTGCGGGGATGCGGTACGCTTTGGGGTGGTGGATGCGCTTGCCCAAGTAGCAGAGGGTGTAGTCTAGCCACAGGTACGCCGTGATGGCTGCCGCGGCAAAGAAAATCGTGGTGGATGCGAACAGGAGTGTTTCGTGGTGCGGATGGTTTGCTGCGATGATTGCCCAGATGCCGTCGTTGATGCAGAATAAAATAACCCAGATAACGAGCCTAGCGAAGGAGCGGTCTTGGGGGTCGCGTTTATCCCAGGTTTTTTTGAATTGCGGTAGGGATACCAGCAGTACGATGGCACAAGTTACAGCCATCAGTGAATGGAGCAAACTTTCCATGTCCGTAATATAATATATTCGCAAGCATAAAATATTAATTTAACGTAAAAAAATAGTGCCAGTTTGTTGCGAATGGGCGTTGTGCCAGTATATTAAGAAAGTGCTAGAGGTGTGTATGGGAAAAAAGTTCATGTTTGCACTTGGGGTTGTTTTGGCTACCGCACAGGCGTTCGGTGCCGTGTATTACGTTGCACCCGACGGTAACGACAGCAATGCCGGCACGGAGAAAAAGCCTTTCGCGACGCTCAACAAGGCGAACAAAGTTGTGAGTGCTGGCGACACCGTTTGGATTCGCGGTGGAATTTACGACTTGCACGATACCGTCTTTTACGAACGATACAAAATGACAGCGGGGATTCTGCTGACCGCAAGCGGCGAAAGCGACGACAACCGCATCTATTACCTGGCCTACCCAGGCGAGCGCCCGATTTTTGACGCGACCAACCTCCCCGTGGCCGCGGGCGAAGAGCATAGTGACGGCACCCCCGAAGGGGCGATGTACACCTCGCCGATTGTGGTTGCGGCAAAGTACCTGCATCTGAAGGGCTTCGAGGTCCGCAACACGCCCATGATACACAATTCCAATTCGGGCATTTTCATCTACGCGAGCAAGCACATTTTCTTAGAGCAGATAGACAGCCACCACAATGCCGGGCCGGGATTCTTCGCGCACGATGGCGCATCGGGTGGCGGCGGACATCTCTTTTTGAACTGCGATGCCCACGACAACTACGACCCCACCGATTGGCAGGGCGACGGCGAGAATGCCGACGGCTTTGGCGTGCATTACCAGTACGATGGCGACACCACCAAGTTCGTCGGTTGCCGTGCCTGGTGGAACAGCGATGACGGCTATGACGTGCTGGCCCAGGAATTCCCCGTCGTCGTGGAAAACAGCTACGCCATGGGAAACGGCTACATCCATTACGGGACAAGCAAACCGCCTAACGGGAATGGCAACGGGTTCAAGATGGGATACAGCCGAAACGACAAGGGTAGACACATCATCAAAAATTGCGTCGCCTGGAACAATGTGGCCACCGGTTTCTATTCGAACTACACGACCATCGGTAGCACATGGATCAACAACACTTCCTACAAAAACGGCGACCGTTCTTTTGGCATGCCCTCGACAATTTACGCTGAAGATGAAAGGACTCGCATTGCCGAAGTTGTTCCGTTAATGGACGACAAAGCGCACGTGCTCAAGAACAACATCGCCTTCCCGAATAAACTATCGCAAATCGGGACATGCTGGGAAAAGATATCGAGCCAGGACATCGACCATTATGTGGACTGCCCGGCTGGCGAAAACAACACATGGAACCTTGAATTGGACTTGACCGAAGACGACTTTGTGAGCCTCGATGACCCGAGCATGACCGTCACCGGCGAAGACCTCTCGACGATTCCGGGAATGCTTGGCCCGCGCAACGCTGACGGCAGCCTGCCCGAAGTGGACTTCTTGAAGCTTAAGAAAGGGAGCCGCGCCATCGACCAGGGCGAAGATGTCGGGTTGCCATTTGCCGGGAAAGCCCCAGATTTAGGAGCGTTCGAATACGGGATGCCCGCATCGAGCAGTGTCGCGAAGTCGAGCAGTTCTGCCGGCAAATCAAGTAGTTCGGCCCGCAAATCAAGCAGCTCTTCAAAGAAGTCTTCGGCTATCGCAATGCAATCCAGCGTGATTGCAGGAGTGCAGGGGCCCGCGGATGTGTTCGATATGCAAGGGCGTTACCTTGGAACATTGCCTGAAGAAACATTGCGAGGCGATATCGCAGAAGCCCTGCGCGTGCAGTTCCATGTGGCAGGAATCTACCTCGTCCGGCACGGCAAAACGACTCGGCAAGTCACAGTGAAGTGAAAGCAGATATTTGGTAAAATGCTGAATTAAATCAGCAAAAATAGAGTAAAGTGTTGATTTTATTCATCAAATATGCTATATTTTGAGAAAAAGAGGCCTGATATGGAGCAACTTTACGAAATTTTCATGGATCGCCTAGCTAGGACCGATACGAGATTTGTCCGCTACCTGCATGGCAATATCAATTGGAAATCCAGGCTGGTTGTTATTACAGGGGCAAGAGGCGTTGGTAAAACGACCATGCTCCTTCAGCATATCAAGTTGAGCGAAGTCGTTTCGAGTTCCCTATACATAAGCGCGGACAATATTTATTTTACAGACAACAGTCTATACGATGTTGCGTCAAAATTTTATAAGCTAAACGGGAAATTCCTTTACATCGACGAGGTCCACAAATACAGGAACTGGTCTACAGAAGTAAAGATGATGTACGATAACTTGCCTGACTTGCACATCGTCGTAACAGGATCGTCGGTCTTGGACATAACAAAAGGCGCGGAAGCTGATTTAAGCCGCCGCGCTATCGTATATCATTTGGAAGGAATGTCTTTCCGGGAGTACCTGAACTTCACATGTGATACTGAAATTAAGCCGATTTCGCTCCATGAGATCGTGACGCATTCATATGCGCTGCCCGAAAATATTTCGCACCCGATTCCCTTGTGGTTGGATTATCTGAAAGTCGGCTATTTTCCTTTTTTCAAGGAAGACGATTTTTACACGCGGCTCGACAATGTGGTGAATCAGACGCTGGAAGTGGACATTCCCACTTACGCGAACATGAATATTTCGACATCTGTCAAGTTGAAAAGGTTGTTGTATATTGTGGCGAGAAGCGTTCCCTTCAAACCCAATTTGACCGAAATTGGAAGGGCGATTGGAGCAGATCGCGGTAATGTTTCTGATTACTTTATCTATATGGAAAAGGCGGGGCTCATTTCCCGCTTGCGACATGCCGACGACAAGATGACGCTTCTCGAAAAAGTAGACAAGATTTATCTTTCGAATCCGACCCTTTGTTGCGCCCAATCGGACGGCAAACCCGATATTGGCAACTTACGAGAAACGGCATTCCTTTCGCTGATGCGAGTAAACAACCGTGTAGCCTCTTCGCCTGTTTCTGATTTTTTGATAGATGGAATGACCTTTGAGGTTGGCGGCAAGAACAAGAAAAAAAAGCAAATTGAATCCGTTGAAAACGGCTTTGTCGTCAAGGACGACATTGAGCATGGATTTCTCAACACGATTCCGCTGTGGGCGTTTGGATTGAATTATTAGCCCCCTATAATTGTACCGAACTCGGTATAATTACCATGTCATTTTCTGTCACGCGCATTATCTATCTTTCGGCAGCGGAGGCCTTATGGAAAAAGACGTGTTCAGCGGGGCGATTCTCGCGTGGGTCAAGAGCGCGAAGGCGTTCCTGAAAGTCCAGGCGGGCACGGGCGACAACCTGCTCGAAGAAGACATTCGGGAAGGGTTCACCGACTATTGCCTATGGTCCACGTTCCGGCCGGAAAGCATCGACACCGACGGCGAACTGGACATGGAATGCCTGGACAGCGGCATGGTCCTGTTCAGGGAAAACTGCACCCCCGGAGAGGCGCTGGAATCGAGCTACCGGCAAGCCTTCGGCACCGACTTCGACAGGAACGACATCGCGGTACTGATGGAAGAATAACAAACCCCTCGAATTCGAGGGGTTTGAATTCATCGCCCTTTCATGCTCTCCTGGATTTTCTCGATGACTTCTGCGGGAGTCACAAAGTCCAGGACGCTGAAAGCGGTCATCTCGTTGCCCATGTCTTTAAATGATGCTCCGAAGTGATACACCTTGTCGTCGACGAGCAAGAAGCGGTCGTGAATCGTGCGCATTGTCTTTAAATCCAAGCCAGGATACTGCTTTTTATGCAAATCCGCAGCAGTTTTGAACTCGGGAGTGATTCGCGCTGAATAAACAAGCGCCTGCACGCCCTTCGCGCGCATCGCTGCGAATTTCAGTACCTCGATGGTGGCGAACGGGTCGATGAACACCACGGAACGCTTGGCTGACTTCACAAGATCCGCAATCAATACGAGCCCATCAAAACGGGTTCCCGTGGCGAGAATGCCGCCGGTGGGCGCCTGCGCTGCATTCACGAAGAAATCTATTCGTTGCTCGACCGCGGAAAGGCGTGAATCCTGTTCGGCAATAGACTTCCGGACATTCGCGATTTCTGCGCCCTGGTTCTCAATAAGTTGCCGTTGTTCGTGCAGACGGTCCGCAATCTGCAAATCAGTCGAAATCTTCCGCTGGTTCACGGCATAGCCCTTGAGCATGTAGTCTTTCAAGACTTGGTTCGCCCAGCGGCGAAATTTTATGCCACGTTGTGTATTGACGCGAAACCCTACGGAGATTATCATATCTAGATTGTATAGCGCAACCGGGCGTTTGACTAGGCGTTTGCCTTCTTTTTGAACTAGTTCCAAAATGGAACTAGTTGCCGCTTCCTCTAACTCATGGGATTCTATGATGTTTTTGATGTGTTTTGTAATCGCTTGTCTCTGAACATTGAACAGTTCCGCCATCTGCGCCTGCGTAAGCCACACCGTCTCGTTCTCGACGCGCACTTCCAGCCGCACCTCTCCCTCCGGCTGGTAGAGCACGATTTCGCCTTTTTCTTCGTTTTTCGCCATTTTCACCTCGTTATAAACAAAAACGGACCACTCCGCTTGCGCGGGAATGATCCGTAATACCACCTTTTCTGGTGTTTAAGACAATATACAAAATTTTTTGAACACTAAAATGTCACAAATTGTCACTCCGCCGGATCTATATTTCTGCGCATGAAATCACTCGCAAATATTATTTACTCCTGTTTCAACGGCAAGGGCGAATTCTCGCTCAAGGATGCCTATTCCGAAAATTCCGACAAGCCGAAGGAAACCGTCCGCGCGCGCATCTACGACAACCTCGGCGTAAAATTCGAGCGGGTCGCCAAGGGCCTGTACAAGACAATCGAGGGCGACGAAAGCTGCGTCGTGATAGAAGGCGACGGCCGCGACCTCTCCATGCTCGAAGACGCCTCCATCGACTGCATCCTGACCGACCACCCGTGGCTAGACAAGAAGTCGAACAAGGGTGGCGACCGCAACTTCGCCACATACGACTGCTTCAGGTACACCCTCGACGACTTCAAAGAAAAAGCCCGCGTGCTCAAGGACGGCTGCTTCCTTGTGGAAATCCTCCCCGCCGAAAACGAGAATAACTACGACTACCTCTACCAAATCAAAAAGTACGCTGAACAGTGCGGGCTGCTCTACTACTCGAAAGTCACCTGGAAAAAGGGGAACTTTGTCAGCAATACCGGGCGCAAGTCCAAGAACACGCAGGACGTGATGATATTCTCGAAAGGCAAGGCGCGCAGCCTGCGCATCGACGCCAAAAAGACAAAAGACACCGGGACGCCCCAGTACATGAGCGGCACCGCGCAGATGCTCCCTGCAATGTTCGACATCCCGCCCGTCGCAAGGAAAAACAAGATTCACCAGAGCGAACTTCCGCTGACCCTGTGCGAAAGAATCCTACAGTTCGTGACCAGGCAGGGCGAAACCGTGCTCGACACCTTCGCCGGCAGTGGCGTCGTGGGGGAAGCCGCGCTGAATTTGAAACGGAACTGCATCTTGATAGAACTCGCCCACAGGAACATCCTCAAAATCAGGGACAGGCTCGCGGGCAACCCCTTTTTCCGGGAGGCATTCTGGAAAACAACCCCGGCCCCCGCCAACCCGAACGGATAAAGGAGGGGGAAGCCTCGCTTTTTAAGCTGTCAAGTAATCCTTGACAACTCAACTCCTCGATAATTTCGAGGAGTTGTCGCAAACGGTGTGATAACTTATACAATTTGATATTCGCAACACCTTTTGAGGCGCATTTTTATATAGTTTTCACGTCAGTGAGCATTGTTTTTCTTGATATTGAGGTTTCTACATCCAGCAACAAGATTATGGATCTTGGTGCGGTTAATGATCAAGACTCCACTTTTCATAATTCAATCCAGGGTGACTTTCTGAATTTTGTGAAAGATGCCGAATTCATCGGTGGTCACAACATTCTAAATCATGATTTAAAATATTTGGCGCATTTGGATTTGCGGAAAAAAAAGGTGATTGACACTCTTTATTTGTCGCCTTTAATGTTCCCAATGAGGCCAAGTCACAAACTGCTGAAAGACGACAAGATCCTTAGTGATGCTCTGAACAATCCTTTGCTTGATGCGCAAAAGTCGAAAGGCCTCTTTTATGACGAGGTTAACGCCTTCAAGGCGTTGGATAACGATTTAAAAGAAATCTATTTGAACCTTTTGAAGGGAACTGCGGAATTCAAGGGCTTTTTTGAATTCCTGGGATATTCTGTTTCGACGAAAAAGTTTTTAGGCATTTTTCAGAACGGTTCTGAATCTAAAAATACAGCAAACCTTATCAAGAAACGTTTTGAAGGTTTGATTTGCGAAAACGTCGACATAGATACGTTTGTCACAGACCGCCCCATAGAACTAGCCTACGCCTTGGCAGTAATCAATTTAAAGGATAAGCGTTCCATAACACCGGCCTGGGTTCTGAAGAATTACCCATACATTGAAAATATCCTTTTCTTGTTGCGTAATAAGCCATGCCATAAGAAATGCGCCTATTGCGAAGGCAAACTTGACGTCAGGAAAAAACTCAAAACGTTTTTCGGCTACGATAATTTCAGAACGTATGATGGTGAACCGTTACAGGAGCAGGCGGCCGCAGCTGCGGTAAACAACGATTCCCTGCTTGCTATCTTCCCGACAGGTGGCGGCAAATCGATTACGTTCCAATTGCCCGCTTTAATGGCTGGTGAAAACTACAAGGGATTGACGGTTGTCATTTCTCCTTTGCAGTCTTTGATGAAAGACCAGGTGGATAACCTGAATAAAAAGGGAATTGTGGATGCCGTCACCATAAACGGTTTGTTGGATCCCATTGAGAGGGCTGAATCCGTAGAACGTGTGGAATCAGGTTTAGCGTCGCTCCTGTATATTTCACCGGAGTCTTTGCGTTCCAAGACAATAGAAAAACTGTTGCTTTCTAGGCAAATCGCACGTTTTGTGATCGATGAAGCACACTGTTTTTCTAGCTGGGGCCATGATTTCCGTGTCGATTACCTTTATATAGGTGACTTCATCAGAAAAATTCAGGAACAAAAGATAGGTTCCAATAGAATTCCTGTTTCTTGCTTTACGGCTACGGCAAAGCAGAAAGTGGTCCAAGACATCTGCGATTATTTCAAGCGGAAACTGGACCTCGATCTAAAGATTTTTGCAACCAAGGCGACACGAGCCAATCTGACTTATCATGTCATCTACCAAGAGGATGATGACCAGAAATACAAGACTTTGAGGTCCCTGATTGAGCAGAAGAATTGCCCCACAATCGTCTATGTTTCCAGAACAAAGACCACGGCGGTACTTGCTGAGAAATTGAACCAAGATGGTTTTGTTGCGCGTGCATTCAACGGCAAGATGGATAGCCGTGAAAAGGTCGAAAACCAGAATGCCTTTATCAACAATCAAGTGCAGATTATTGTTGCCACATCGGCTTTTGGCATGGGCGTTGACAAGGACAATGTTCAGCTTGTTGTTCATTATGAAATTTCCGATTCGCTAGAGAATTATGTTCAGGAGGCTGGCCGTGCAGGGCGAAACCAAAGCCTGGAGGCCGATTGCTACGTTCTTTTCAACGAGAAAGATCTGGACAAACATTTCTTGTTGTTGAACCAGACAAAACTCAGTTTGAGCGAGATTCAGCAAGTTTGGAAAGCCATCAAGAGTCTTACCAAGAATCGGTCGATCTTGAAGCGTTCCCCATTGGAAATTGCTCGCGAAGCAGGTTTTGACGACCCCAACGGGGATGTGGAAACTCGCGTCAAAACGGCAATCCTTGCGTTGGAAGAAGCTGGCTATATTGAGCGTAGGCAAAATTGTCCAAGAGTGTTTGCGACGGGCATAATGGTCCAGAATATGGACGAGGCTCGTAGAAAGATTACGGCTTCGACCCTTTTTGACGAGAAGCAGAAAGAAGCCGCTTCTAGAATCATGAGTCTCCTGATTTCAGAAAGGAGCACGTCAAAAGCCGATAGCGATGAAGCAGAATCCAGAATCGACTATATTGCCGACATTTTGGGTTTGAAATGTAGCGAAGTCCAAGAGTCCGTTCAGCTATTGCGCGCAGAAAACATTCTTGCGGATACCAGGGATTTGACCGCATATATCAAGAAATCCGAAGGCGAGAATAAGTCAAAGGGAGTCATAAACCGTTTTGGCCAAATGGAAAATCTCCTTCTTTCGAAACTGGAAACGGGTAAAACCATTTTCAACTTGAAGGAATTGAACGAAGAGGCGATGGCGTCGGGTATCAAAAAATCTAGCGTCAAGGATTTCAAAACAATACTGTTCTTTTGGATGATCAATAATTTCATCGAGAAGAATTATTATTCTGATGTCAGTACGAAAATAGAATTGAAGGTGCCACTGGACACCTTAAAGAAAGATTTTGACCACCGTATTCAGTTATCACGGTTTATCGTTGAACATCTGTATCAAACGAATTTGAAAGTAAGGCCAAATCAACGTGAAGAAGCGCTGATTCAATTTTCCGAAAAGGAATTGTTGGCTGCCTATGAAGACGAGATTTCGCTTTTCACCAAGGAAACGGTCTCTTACAAGGATTTGGAAAGGTCTTTGCTTTATCTTTCCAAGACGAATTCCCTACAGATAGAAAACGGCTTTTTGGTCTTATATAATGCTCTTGAAATTCACAGAATAGAAATGAGCAATAAGATAAAATATAAGCTTGATGACTACGAAAAGCTGAATAATTTCTACAAGATGAAAATGCAGCAAATCCACATTGTTGGTGAATATGCCAACATGATGGTTCGCGATAGCAAGCAGGCGTTGACTTTTGTGACGGATTATTTCTCTTTGGAATACAAGATGTTCCTAAAGAAATATTTCAAGGGAAATCGTGAAGACGAAATCAACCACAACATCACTCCACAAAAGTATCATGAAATCGTTGACGAGCTTTCGCCGCGGCAGAGAGAAATAATAGAAGATAAGGACAGCCAGTATATAATGGTTGCCGCCGGGCCAGGTAGCGGAAAAACACGAGTACTAGTACACAAACTGGCTTCGCTGATGCTGCTGGAAGATGTAAAGCACGAACAATTGCTGATGCTGACATTTTCACGGAGCGCAGCAATCGATTTTAAGGAAAAGTTGCGCAAGCTGATTGGAAATGCCGCCGTTTATCTGACTGCGAAAACTTTCCATTCTTATGCCTTTGATTTGCTCGGAAAGATGGGCGACCTGAACGAATCTGATTCCGTTATCGAAACGGCGGTGCAAATGATTCGCGAAGGGGAAATTGAACAGAGCAAGATAACGAAAAAAGTCCTTGTCATTGATGAAGCTCAGGATATGGACGAACACCAGTTTGCTCTTGTCCAAGCGTTGATTGAGCAAAATGAAGACATGCGCGTAATAGCCGTCGGAGACGACGATCAAAATATTTTTGAAGGAATTCACAAGAAAAATGGTTCCGGGTCTGTAAACTTGAGCAAATTTACAGAAATCTACAATGCGAAAAAATACGAACTTGTAGAGAATTACCGCAGTATAAAGCCGGTGGTGGATTTTAGCAATCGTTTTGTGCAGGATATTCCGAACCGTTTGAAAGAGAACCCCATCGTTTCTGTAAGGGAAGGTGTCGGAGCCGTAAGAATTCGAAGGTTCGCGTCTACAAGCCTGGAATACCCGGTATTGAACCATCTAAAGAAATATCCTCCTCTCGGGACAGTAGGCGTATTGACCCAGACCAACGATGATGCGTTAAAGGTCATGGCACTTTTGAATCATGAAAAGATAAAGGCGAAGTTAATCCAAGATAGCGATGGATTTGCCTTGCACGAACTGATAGAATTCAGAAGTTTCTTGAAGTGGGTCCAAAAGGAAAATGAACCGATTATCAGTACGGAAGATTGGAACCTTGCCGTTGAAAAGCTGAAAGAGAAATACCAAAAGAGTTCCATACTTGACATTTGCTTGCGAGCCCTTGACGTTTACAAGAGCCAGAACGACCGTCTTTATCAAAACGACTTCAAACTATTCTTGATGGAATCCAAAATTTCGGACTTTGAAAGAGGAACGAAGAAAGAAGTTGTTGTATCGACTATTCACAAAGCCAAAGGACGTGAATTCGACAGAGTCTACGTGATGGTGAAAGACCAACGAGCAAATACGGAGGAAGGAAGACGTGTTCTGTACGTTGCGTTTACTCGTGCGAAGAGTCAGTTGTATGTTTTCCATTGTTGCCCCTTCTTGGAAGAGTATGCGCCTGAGAAACTAATAGATAAAGCCAAGTATCCAGAACCAGCAGAAATCATTTGCCAGTTCGGGCGCAAGGATGTATTTCTGGATTATTCCTATGGCGAGGTGTCCGGTGAAGGTCCGGAATTGAAGAAAAGGATTTTCTCGCTATGCGCAGGAATGCCGTTGCAATTCGGAAATGGTTACCTATATACATCATCTACGTCAGAAAATGCGGTTGCCAAGTTATCGAAGAATGCAATAGCAAGGATAGCACATTTAGAACAACTGGGTTATGTCGTGAAAAAAGTCAAAATCCGTTACATCGTCGCTTGGAAAAACAAAGAACGTGAAGATGAGTGCCCGATTATTCTGCCGGAAATAGAGCTGGAAAGAATATAATTTTTTACGCTAGCTTAGGAAAAATTCAACGCCTAAGTTTTGAAATATAAAGGGAAACCCTTCACAAATGGAGTTGTTATGGCAAGACACACATTCTTATTTCAAGGCGGAGAAGACCTCACCACAATGGGGGCATGTTGGTTTGTTTCCTTTTGCTTCCACAAAAAACTCAAACATGGCCATCTTAATTGGCAAAAAATTTCTACTTGTATGACTCGTATTAGTGTCTTCAAAAAGACTCAAAATATGCACAAATATTATCTTGAACGCGTTTTGGAGATGGATATAACCAACTTAAATAAGAATCGGATCGGTTTAAGCGGGATTCAAGTCAAGGAAATGGCTAAAGAGCTTTTAACCAGTTGGAAACAATGATTTATCGTTTATACTCCGATTTTACGGGAAAGAGAGTTCGGAAAGCCTAGTCTATTGTTTTTTGAATGTAGTGAAGTTATATTCATCTATAAAAAGAGATGAACATGTTCAGAGCATCACTATCATGGGTCAAGAGCGCAAAGGCGTTCCTGAAAGTCCAGGCGGGCACGGGCGACAACCTGCTCGAAGAAGACATTCGGGAAGGGTTCATCGATTATCTTTTAAAGCCTTTACAACCTCAACATCCGCCGGCAGCCAATTAACGGTATGCAATTCCGACATATTGAGCCATTTAGCGGCTTCATGTTCCAATAAGGTCAGCTTTCCGTCGACAAGTGAGCAATAGAAGCAATGCATGGTCAAGTGAAATGTTGGGTAATCATAATCGACTGTACAGAGAAAATTGCCAACATTGACATCAACAGTGAGTTCTTCTTTCAATTCACGGGCAAGAGCTTGCTGTGGTGTTTCGCCCGGTTCCATCTTCCCGCCGGGGAATTCCCAACCGTCCTTGAATTCGCCATAACCGCGCTGGGTTGCGAATATCTTATCACCATCTTTAATGATGCCTGCTACAACCTCTATGTTTTTCATCTGGATAACACCCTATTGTTATGCTGAAGTATGAACTTATACAGCCATTGCTGTTTCTAGGATGGCTCCAGGAATGTCATTTTCTACATTCCAAATTACGTTCATAGGACTTTCGCCACTGCTTGAATGGTAATCTATCGGTCCCAAACAGTAATAACCATTTGTGTTGTCATATTCGTCCTTTTTGCTGTCACGAACAAAAAGAATAAATTTCCATCCATTGTTGGGCTGTTGAACAATACGTTGGCCTTCAGTACTCGCTCGTTTCACTTTATTCATTGATTGCCAATGAAATTGTTTTGCCGAGATGGCGTAATCTTCATATCGTGTTGACGGAGAATACTCCTTATCTGATTTATTGATGGTGACAAAGACCATTGCAATCTTTTTTTCTTCAATGTATTGGGTCCCATGCACTTGCCATCGGCCTGGTTTATCTTCCAAAAGTAAATGGATCTCATCGGCAGAGTAACAACCATAAAGCTCTATTTCCACCTCATCATCAATGGAAATCCATTTAGTTCTTTTATCCAATTGCGACAGACGTAACGAGACCAAATAAGACAACTCTTCGATATACCATTTTTTTATGTTTAATGAAGCAACAGCCTCCTTCATGTCATTGAAAGCAAGGCGAAAGTTTTCATTTACCTTGTCTAAATCATTCAACCAAACAGTGTAATAGAATAATTTTAGGAATTTAGACTCTCTTTTTGATGCATCGTCCGGGAAACGCATATTGTTTTCCACAAGCTTTCGTAGAAAACACAAATAATCGAAGCTATTTGTATGGAATAACCGAGTCAACCCACCTTCAAGCAATTGTTCATATTTGAAAAAAGGATCAAAGCATTCAATATTAATCCCAGCTTGATGCTTTAATTGTGCCCAGGAATCAAAATACTTATAAATTATGCGCCAATCAATATTGAAGTTGTCTTGAAAATTTTCAAGAGTTAATTCACGTCCTGTATTTTGGCTGAACGTTTGAACTTCACGAATCAAACGACGTTTATTGAAGATTGCATCACGAATATTTTTGAGGATATATTCACGAGCCTGACGTTCCATCGTAATTGAGCAACCACGAGGAAGAAATAAAAAGCCTGTTTTTATTTCATTTTCTATACTTCGGCATCCACGTCCCACGAGAGCACGGAAACGACTTTCATAATTATAACTTTGATGAGCTTGGGCGACAAAGTCTAAAACAGTCAAACAAGTTTTTCCATCCGCTAAACGTAATCCTCTTCCCAATTGTTGTAAGAATATGGTGAGCGATTCTGTGGGACGTAAGAACAGAACCGTGTCGATTTCAGGGATGTCAATTCCTTCATTAAGAATATCTGCCACGCATAAATAATTAATGTCGCCACGAGCTAATTTTGCAGAGGATATGTCAATGTCCGCACTATTTCGAGATGTTACAGACATTGCATGAAATCCGCTTTCATTAAACATACGAGCCATAAATTCGGCATGTTCAATACTACAGCAAAAACAGACCGCTTTACAATTATGTGGATCTGTAATATAGTTTTCTAAAGCTTGTTGAATAATTGCAAATCGATCCTTATTACCATTGTAAAGATTGTTCAGTGAAGTTTTGTCATAAACGTCACCTTTGCAAACAATTCGGCTTAAATCAACACTGTCATCAGTCACACAGAAGTAATCAAATGGTGCCAAGAGTTGTTGGTTAAGAGCTTCTTCTAAACGTATTTCTGCGGCAAAGCGATTGTTGAAGTCGGGCTTTATATCAAGGCCGTCCATTCTTTCCGGCGTTGCGGTCAAGCCAATAAATAGCTTAGGCGTCAGTCTTTTAAATATTTCTCTATAACTTCCAGCTTGACTATGATGGACCTCATCAATAACGACATAATCATAATAATCTGCTCCCATTGACAGAATGTCATCCCAATGATTATTGAGGGTTTGTATTGTAGTAAATAAATGATCCAAATTACCATTTTGATTTGGAACTATATTACCCGTCCATATTTCACCAAAGTTTGCATCTACCATTACAGATCGGAATGTAAACCTCGCTTGTTTCAATATTTTTTCTCGATGAACTACAAAAAGTAATCGGGCGTGTCGACCTTGCTCGCTTACCATTTTTTTATCAAAGTCCTTAAAATCAAAAGCAGAGATGGCTGTTTTTCCTGTCCCTGTTGCCGCAACAATAAGATTTCTGTAGCTATGCTCTATTTCGCGTTCATATTGAAGTTTTTCCAATACGCGAATTTGATGGCTTTTTCTTTCAAACCTTACAATGTATTCTATCTGACCGAGAGTATCTTTTTTTACATGACGCTCTTTCATAATTGCGTCTTCAAAACGCTGTAAAGATTCTTCTGAGTCAATAGGTTCAAATTCATCGGAATTCCAATAATTCTCAAAAGTAGCCTTTGTTTTATTAATAATATGCGGATTTTCAATAGAGGTAACTCGCATATTCCATTCTAAGCCCTTTGTTAAGGCGGAACGAGATAGATTACTAGAGCCTATGTATGCTGTGTCGTAACCATTTCTTCGATTGAAAATGTATGCTTTAGCATGAAGTCGCTCTTGTTGTGTATTGAAAGATGCACGGATTTGCACATTGCCAAGTTCTGAAAGTTTATGGAGATTGCGGACTGCTTTGGGATCTGTGGCTCCCATATAGGTCGTGGTTATTACACGAAGTTTTGATTCTGTTCGCTGAACAAAATTCTTTAATTCAGTAAATAAGAGTCGTAGGCCTTCAAATTTGATAAACGAAACAACAAGATCAATTTCATCTGCGGTCTGAATATCTCGGCGAATTTCTTCGTCCATTGAGATATCGTTGCCACCTGTAAATAAACTACTTACGCGATATCCTGATATCGGATGGTTCTTTGCTCTAGCTTCTATTTGGGCTTTTGTGTATCCAATTTTACTATAAATGCCTCGTAAAAACTGATATTTTGATTCCTCGCTTAATTGGTCTTGCTCTGTTACTACTTTTTCAGCATTCCACTCTACGCCAATAAAGTCTAAAATTCTATTTACTACCTCCACTTGTTTTGAGATAGTGGATTTTGCATCTTTTTCTCGAAAATGTTCTTTAAGTATGCCGGCAACAACGCTAGCTAAATAATCTGCTAATCTTATGTGTGAATCAGCGTCATCAATTTCTTCTTTACTTATCAAATAATCGTCCTGAGAAAAATCTGTTAGTTTTCTCTCAATCGCTCTACTAATAAGAGCCTCATATACACCCACCATTATTTCCATTTTCACCTCTCTATTTTCATCATTATAATCGGCCGTTTCTCGCCCATGTGGGGCAGCGCCCCGAGGGTGTTGTAGTCGATGAATTCTGTCGCTTCTTCGTAGTCCATGCCATCTGATTCCATCAGGCTCCGCGCCATTTTCTCGTAGTCGTAGATGACGCGCCCGTCGTCGCTCACGCCGACGATTGCGCCCAGGTAGTCGGGGTTTTCGAGCACCACGGCGTCTTCGTGGCCGCGCTCGCAAAGGACGTCCTTGAGTCCGTCCAGCGTAAGGGGCGGGCAATAGGCATGCTCGATTTTGCCGACGAGATCGCTCGCATTCATTCCGAAGTATGCGGCAATCTTTTCAATGATTTCGAGCGAGACGTTCCTGCGCCCGTTCTCGATGTCGCTCATGTAGCGCCGACCAATGCCGGTTTCAAGTGCCAGTTTTTCTTGCGAGACGCCTTTCTGCGCGCGCAATGCCCTGAGGGCTACGCCGATATTTTGCTGAAGGGACATATAGTAGACGGTTGTAAAGGGTTCCCTCCAAACATATAAATAGCGCAGTATTTAACCACGCCATATAGTGCACATTACGGATTTTATTTAGTTTATTGGAATTTTTCGCGTTAGGGATAGTGACCCCTTGGGGCGGAGACGCGCTTGCGCGGCTCCGTTTTAACAGTGCTGCGGGCGGGCCGCCAGGGCCGACCGGAGCGCGTTAAAATATAGCCCGACCCGGCGGGAGCCGGGGAACGCCCGTAAAGGGACTTGTAGTGTTCACTTGGAAATCTGCATCAGCATCCGGTTTTCCTCTTTCCCCCACTGGACCTGGTACGTGTCCCCGTCAATCTGGTCCAGCATTATAAAGTTGTACATGTTCTGCGTCGGGAACAGGGCGTAGCGTCCTGCCTTCTGGCTCCTTTTCAGGGCCATCGCGATGTTCCCCGGGTTCAGCGGCACTTCGAACCGGGTGTCGTTCCCTTTCACCGAGTACTGCACTTGCCAGATTCTGCCTGTCTCCGTGTCGAGCTTCAGGAACGTCCACATGTTCTGCGTCGGGTACAGCTTGTACCGGGCATCCGTCCCGAACACGGAATCCGAGCATGCCGCAAGGCCGAACATGCAAATAGGCAGGATCAACAGGGCGATTATCCTTTTCATCGTATACCTCCGTCTTTTCGTGAACCGCGCTAACACGGCGGCCATCATAGTAAATATACGCCGATTCCGCTGTCAAATAATGACAAAATGAATACCGCCCAAAAAGCGACATAAAGTTAGGCAAATTGCATTTTTTGCAAAATGCTTTTGGAAAGCAGCAATTTTTATGTATATTTAACCCTGTATTACGACAATCCTCGTGACAGTCGGCATAGGCCATTGGCCCGTACGTGCATCCGCGACGAGGCGCATCCACCTTCTTGTAGGTGATGTTGGATAGCTGGCAGGAGAAACAGCCTGCTCGAGTGTGTGGCGGAAGCCATGCCAAGTAACGCCGGGGAAGGCCCCCGCCAACAGCATCGCAAGAGCATCCCAAATCAAAACACAAACAAACCTAATTGCGTCCGCAGTGTAGGCGCAATTCTCGCTTTGAGCTATGGCTCTCCGTTTTAAATCGCCAGCCAACGGCTGACGATTTGGAAAATGCAGAAATCGCCGCAGCCCGAAGCGGGAAATAACCGGTCACAAATTGTGACCACTTGGAGGCTATAATGAACAAGGAAAATCATCTTGTCGAATACAAACGTGAATTGTCCGAAACATTCGAACGTTCTGTAATCGCTTTTTTGAATTCTACTGGCGGGCACGTCTATATTGGAATCAATGACGATGGCTCTGTATACGGAGTAAAGGACATAGACCATGTGCAGCGCCTAGTAGCTGATAGGATTTTGAACAATATCAAGCCGAATGCAATCGGACTCTTTGAAGTCGTAACTGAAGAAAAAGATGATAAAAATATCGTTCATGTGGCGATTTCTGGAGGTCCCGAAAAGCCGTATTACCTAAAAAAGGCTGGCATGACGCCCGAGGGGTGCTTTGTGCGCGTGGGAAGTTCCGTCCATGGAATGAGCGAAAAGATAATTCTAGAGACATTCGCTTCTCGAGCAAAGATTTCTCTTGCTAAAATCCCGGCACCGCGGCAGGACTTGACGTTTAGCCAGCTAAAAATCTACTACGAAGAGAGCAAAAAGCCCTTGAACAGTCAATTTGCTAAAACCTTAGAATTGCTAACTCCCGACGGAAAATACAACTACAACGCTTATCTCCTTGCAGATGAAAACGGAGTATCTATAAAGGTGGCACGGTATAAAGGAGCGGACAAATATGACCTTATTGAAAATGAAGAATTCGGCTATTGTAGCATTATAAAGGCAGTAAAATCGGTACTCACGCGATTGCAGGTGGCGAACATTACGCACGCTAAGATAACTCCTATGGAACGTATTGAAAAGTCCCTGGTCGATCCAGTTGCCTTGCGCGAGGCTGTAATCAATGCCGTTGTTCATAATGATTACACGAAGGAGGTCCCGCCCCTGTTTGAGATTTTCTCTGACAGGATGGAAATAACGAACTACGGCGGGTTGGTGGAAGGCCTTTCAAAAGAAGATTTCTTCAACTGCTGTTCTATGCCGCGCAATCGTGAGCTTATGCGTGTTTTTCATGATTTGGATATGGTCGAACAGCTCGGGAGTGGCATGCGGCGTATTCTGCGTTCCTATGATGAAAAGGCGTTCTCATTTACGGATCATTTCATGCGCACATCGTTCTATTTTGAAAGTTTTCAGCGGTTGGGTGATAGGATAAATGATAGGATAAATGATAGGATAAGTGATAGGATAAAACTCACGGAAACGGAATCGCTGATTTACGCAGAAATAAAACGGAATCCTTCCATTACTGTTCCCTTGCTTATGCATGAAACGGGTTATTCCGAACCGACGATT
>JAEERM010000030.1 GCA_016285835.1 Fibrobacter sp. | reverse complement strand
TTCTTACCTGCTTTCCCTGTACTGCTCTGCGGCTATCCTTGCCGACGACGCCATTGCAGTCCTTGAAGATGTAGAGGTTGGCGAATACTATGACTACGAATAATCCAGATACCAGATCGCTGGAAGAGCTCGCCGGAGTTCCCAATGCGGCTGAACTGGAGCAGTTGGCAAATGAGTACTTTCCCGACTTGACGGACAGTGCTTATGCTGCAACTCCCGCGGCACCCGAAGTGCAGAATGCTTCTGTGGCTCAGGGAGTGAGCGCCGCCCAAGGGGCAGCCGCCATCAACCAGACTCCCGCATTCGACTGGGAACATCCGTTTGCGACCTATGGCGACCAGCCGACTTCTTCGGCTCCGTTTGCCTACGGCGGCAATTCCACCGATACCTGGCTCAACTCCGTGGAAGCCCCTGCGGTTCCCGAAGCAGAATTTGTGTCGCAGTTCGGCGATGTCCCGGCAGCGCCTGCGCCTGCAACGGGGTATTCTCCGAAGGTCCTTTCCAAGACCCAGGCGGCAGAAAACGCTCGCCCGATTGATGCTCCGACTTCTCTCGGTGGCGATTCCGTGAAGACAGGTTCTGCAAACAGCGGCTCCAATTCCCGCAACGATTCCATCCGCATCGGTTCCAAGACACTTGCGCAGATCCGTTCTGACTTCCCGATTCTTTCGAAGCAGATTAACGGCCATCCGCTTGTCTGGCTCGATAACGGCGCTACGACGCAGCGTCCGCAGGTGGTGATTGATCGCCTCAAGTACTACTACGAAAACGAGAACTCCAACGTGCACCGTGGCGCCCATACGCTTGCGGCTGCATCGACGGATGCCTATGAAAACGCCCGTAACATCGTGCGTGACTTTATCGGGGCCCCGTCTTCGCAGGAAATCGTATTCGTGCGCGGTACCACTGAAGCAATCAACCTGGTGGCTAACGCTTACGTGAAGCCGACGCTCCAGCCGGGTGACGAAATCATCGTCTCCATCCTGGAACACCACGCCAACATCGTTCCTTGGCAGCTCATCGCCGAAGAAACGGGCGCAATTATCAAGGTGATTCCGTGCGATTCTACCGGCCAGCTCAAGCTGCACGATTACGAAGCTTTGTTCACGAAGCGCACCAAGTTCGTTTCCGTGACTCATGTCTCGAACGTGCTCGGTACGGTCACCCCGATCGAGGAACTCATCGCCATTGCCCATAGGCACGGCGTGAGAATCCTCATTGACGGAGCACAGTCCATCGCACACATTCCGGTGAACGTTTCCGCCCTCGACGCAGACTTCTTCGTGTTCTCCGGACACAAGGTGTTCGCCCCGACCGGTATCGGCGTTGTCTATGGCAAGAAGGAATTGCTCGAAGCGGCAAGACCTTACCATGGCGGCGGTAACATGATTGCCGACGTGACTTTTGAACGCACGATTTACAACGGAATTCCGAATAAGTTCGAAGCAGGAACCGGAAGCATCGCCGACGCTGTTGGCCTCGGTGCGGCCCTCCAGTACCTCTCCGAAATCGGGATGCCGTGCGTATTCCGCTGGGAACATGAACTGTTGCAGTACGGCCTCAAGGAACTGAAGACTGTCAAGGGTCTCCACCTTGTGGGAACCGCACTCAACAAGGCTTCGGCGCTTGCCTTCAAGCTCGACGGTTATTCCGACGAAGAAGTGGGCAAGAGACTCGACGCATACGGCGTTGCCGTACGTACCGGGCATCACTGCGCTCAGCCGGTTCTCCGCCATTTCGGCTACGAAAGTACCGTGCGACCCACCCTCGCATTGTACAACTCACCGGATGACATCGACGCACTCGTGAGGGCGCTGAAGACGTTCGCGTAAGTTAGACAAAGACGGCCCTTCGGCAGGCTCAGGGACCTTAGCAAGTTCACTGAGCTTGTCGAAGTGAACGCCGTAATTCTCTTTCAACAAATTTGACTCATGCACGAACTTATCCAAGAATCAGAAGTCGAAAAAGCTGTCCAGACGATTTTTGCCGATTACAATCGCGGCAAGCATATCGACAACATCGACATCTACAATCGACCCGACCAGGCCGAAATCCAGACGATTTTGCAAAACCTGATTCGTGTGGTTTATCCCGGCCACTTCAGAGACCGCACACACAAGATTTACAACCCGAAAAACAGCTTCGCGGTCATTATCGAAGACACCTTTTACCACCTCCACAAGCAGGTGGCCATCGCGCTGGATTACTGCAAGCTCCGCGGCACCATGACATCCGACGAGCGCAAGATCGAGAGCTACCGCATCTGCAAGGAATTCTTCGCGAAGATTCCGCAAATCCGCGAATTCCTGGAAACGGACTTGCACGCCGCCTACGACGGAGACCCTGCCGCCGGCTGCCTCGACGAAATCATCCTCGCCTACCCCGGCCTCATGGCGACCACCATCTTCCGCATCGCCCATGAGCTTTACTTGCTGCACGTTCCCGTTCTGCCGCGCCTCATGACTGAATACGCGCATTCAAAAACGGGAATCGACATCCACCCGGGTGCATCTATCGGCAAGTACTTCTTTATCGACCATGGCACCGGAATCGTGATTGGCGAAACCGCAGTCATCGGCAAGAACGTGAAGATTTACCAGGGCGTCACTCTGGGCGCACTTTCAACAAGAGGAGGCCAGAGGCTCTCCGGTAAGAAGCGTCACCCGACCATACGGGACAACGTGACGATTTACGCGGGAGCTTCCATTCTCGGCGGCGAAACCGTGATAGGCGAAAACGCGGTCATCGGCGGCAACGCCTTTATCACGAGTTCCGTAGCCGCAAACACCCGCGTGAGCATGAAAAACCTCGAAATGGACTATGTCTCTACCGACAATAAACACAAGACGGAAGAGATTACCCAAAGCGAGGAATGGTATTACATTATTTAAGTATGATTGTTACTTGCAGGTAAAGCCCTGCAGTTCAAGCCCAGCACGCATCTCGCCGTAAGTCGAGGTGCGTTTCATGTCCATGGCCTTCATGAATCGACAGTCGTTATCGATATGCATGCGGAATCCCGTCATTGTCGGCGTGACTTCACCCTTGCCGCTGGCCTGCATCCTGGCGAGAATCTGTTCGCGCTGGGGTTCCATTTCGGGCGGGATGAACCCGTCGGTAACGATATCCACGTTCTCGATTTCGTTCTCGCCGAACACGAACGAGATGGTCACGAGATTCTTGATGCCGTTGAACTGGCCATTCACCTTGCAGACAAGGTTCTTCGGGGAATTCTTCGACTTCTTCGCAGGCTTCGCGGCAGTCTTCTTGGGCGTGTACTGCAAAGCAGATAGCAGCTGTTCTTCCTTGACAACTCCCACGAGACGGTCGAGAATCTGCCCATTCTTTATCAGGAAGAATGTCGGGAATGCTTGTATCGGGAGCGTCGCCTTGATATTGTCAATCCCCGGCTCGTCGATACCGACGGTCGCCACCTTGATATCGGGGTAATTCTTCGCGATGCCGATGAGTGTCGGGATCATGATGAGGCACGGAGGGCAGCTCGTCGAGGTGACATCCAGAATAACCGGTTTCTTGGACTTGAGCACCTCGCTTTCGAAATTGCTGTCGTTGACCTTTACGATTCGGATATCTTCGTCGGGAGCTGCATTGACATAATTAAAACCACCTGCAACAAGAACCACGGCCACGGCAAATGCGGCAAAATCCTTTACAAAATGGCCTTCAAGAAATTTCATTATATCTCCCTTGTTTTCTAGTGACAAAATAGCAACTTCTTGCGGATAGGATTCCAAAAAAGCTATCTTTCCACCTATGTTACGTTCGAAGTACCAAGCGTTCACGGACACGACTTCCGAAAACGTATTCAAGGCGAAAAAACAGGCGAACCCCATTACGTTGGTCGTGCTGGGCTATATGCTCATCATCACCGTTGGTGCCGTACTTCTGCGGTTACCTGTTTCTACACGTGAGCCCATTGATTTTTTGCAGGCGCTGTTCACGGCAACATCTGCCGTGTGCGTGACCGGGCTTTCCGTCATCGACATCAGCACCACATTCACTGGGTTCGGCTACTGGGTTCTCGTTGTCTTGATGCAGCTCGGCGGCTTGGGTATCATGACCGTATCTACGGTGCTTATCTTGCTTGCCGGTATGCACCCGGGATTCAACCACCAGTCCGTTTTGCTTTCGAACTTTACGCAAGAAGGTAACGTCGATGCGAAGCGCATCCTCATGGCGGTGCTCCCCTTCACGTTCATCCTCGAAGCTATCGGTGGCGTTGTCTACTTCACGCAGTTCAGCGGCATGGAACTGTACGACCGCATTTTCTGCTCCGTCTTCCAGGCAGTCAGCTCTTTCTGTAACGTCGGGTTCACGCTGTTCCCCGACTCGCTCATGCAATTCCAGCTCAACCCCGTCATGAACATCACGACATGTGTGCTTGCACTCGCAGGCGGGTTCGGCTTCCTCGCTATCACGGAATTGCAGTACGCCTTCGACTTCAAGCGTCGCCGTTTCCGCAAAATTTCTCTGCATACACGCATTGCGACCTTCTGCACGCTCGTTATCGTTGCGGCAAGCATTGTCGCCTTCATGCTCACCGAATGGGGCAACACCCTCAACGGGCTCTCCTTCTTCGACAAGCTCCAGACCACGTTCTTCATGGCTTTCACGAGCCGTACCGCTGGCCTCAATACGGTAGACACTCCGGCCCTCTGCGCGAGTTCCCTGTTCTTCTTTATCATCATCATGTTTATCGGGGCTAACCCCGGTAGCTGCGGTGGCGGCATCAAGGTCACTACGGCGGCAGTCATCGGGCTCCTCGGCTTCAACAGGGTGCTCGGCCGCGAAAAGACCCAGGTCATGGGCCGCACCATTCCCGAAACCACGGTCGACAAGGCCGTGCGAATTTTCGTCGTGGCCATCGTGGTCATAGCACTTGCGACCATGGTGCTGCTCTGCACCGAAATCCCCGCGGGAGTGGGTTTCAACGAGAACGGCACGCCCTTCCTCAAGGTTTTGTTCGAAGTGGTGAGCGCCTACAGCACGTGCGGGCTTTCTATGGGCCTCACGGGCGAACTTTCCACGGTAGGGCGCATTGTCATCTGCTGCGTGATGTTTATCGGACGTATGGGACCGTTGTTCCTCATCTCCGCCGTCGCCGGACGGGTCAAGAACACCACCTGGTTCGCCGAAGAAGATATAATGGTGGGTTAGGGATTAGAGACTAGGATCTAGGATCTAGAGGGCGGCTTCGCCGTGACTATTTACTCTAATCTCTAGTCTCTAGTTTCTAGCCCCTAAATTCTAGAGGGCGGCTTCGCCGCCATTATTTACTCTAGTCCCTAGCCTCTAGCCTCTATTTACTAAATTTCATCCCATGGCATCTAAGCAATACATCATTATCGGTCTTGGCAACTCTGCCATCTTCCTCGCCCGTCACCTGACGAGCCTCGGGCACGATGTGCTCGTGGTGGACAACCATCCCGAAAAGGTGCAAGATATTTCGAGCACCGTGTCGCAGGCCATGGTCGCCGACTCTACCCGCAAAAAGCAGCTCTCGAGCATCCCGCTGCAGAAGGCGGACTCCGTCATCGTCTGTATTGGCGAAAACCTGGAAGCAAGTCTCCTTACTGTGTTGAACTTGAAGGAACTCGGCGTCAAGCACATCATCGCGAAGTCCAGTAGCGCCGCCCACTCGAGCATCCTCGAAAAGCTCGGTGTCTCGGACATTTTCCACCCGGAACGCGACTCGGCCATCGCACTCGCCGAACGCCTGAACCGCCCGAACATGCTCGACTTCTTGCCGTTCATGGAAGGCTTCAGCATCGTCGAAGTCGTTTGCCCCAAGGACTTCATCGGCAAGACTCTGAAAGATTTGAACATCACCCACAAGTACGGGGTGCAGGTCATCGCTATCCGCGACCCGCAGGAACCGACTCCCAAGATCGGTAACCTCGCCGACATCGTGCTGCAAGAAGACGACGTGCTCTTCCTCATCGGCCCGAACGACGCCCTCGACAAATTCAAGAGCTAAAAAGAACGGGCGCCCTATTGATTCCAATAAGCGCCCGCGCTATTATTTCCGGTTTTATCGAAACCTCCCGAACGGGAGGTTATTTTATGCGAATCTCTTGTGCAGGACCTTGATTTCCTGGATAAACGAAAGGTCCAACATGCTGACGGAATCTTCCTTGCTCTTCTGGATTTCCACGATGAAGGGAGCCTTCGCCAGGTGCAGGGAGTGTACCGAGAATACGATTTCTTCTTGCTGGGCCAAGCGCTTGTTCGGGTCCTTAATCTGGGCAGCCAGGAGAGTCCCCACCGTCTTCGCGTAGCGCAGCACCTTCACGAGGTCGAACGTGTTCAACTTCTGGTAGAGGCTACCGTACTTTGTCGAATTCATCGTCGTCTGCAGCGAATCGCTATCGGCAGATTCCTTCAAGTCGTAGTCGGGCTTGCCGGCTTTGGGCCAGGCCACGGCAAATTCCTTGCGCCATTCCTCGTCAGAGACAGGCTTGCGGTTGTCGGCCGAGCGATTCACGAACGGGCAATAGCCAAAGTTCTCGAGGATGTCGAAGGCATAGCCTTCCTTCTCGGGATTCAGGATAAATCCGTAATTCGGGACATACTCCTCGACACATTCCATGAACTGTGCAAAGTTCGAAAGCTCCGAAAGAATTTGCTTGTTGTCAATTTTCATCAAGCGGACAGAACGGACACGCACACCATAGAAGGAAGAGTTCCATTCTTCAAGGGTCGAAAGCACATTCGCAGGCGGCTTGATCCAAGTGCAGAAGTGGTCCACTTCGGTTTCGGGCATTCCGCTCTTGAGGCCTTCCAAGTAAACATCCTTGGCGAGCGTGAAGCAAAGCATGGTTTCGTCGTTCTTGACATTGGCGAGGCAAGCAAGCGTAAACAGCACGCGCGGAGAGGTCTCGACAGAAACGACCACGTCGAAGTTCGGGAGAGCCGAAATGCTTGGTTGCGGGAGCTGCACCGACGAGGGCGAGAGCCATTCCTTGCCGTTCGAGCCCAACAGCACAGCGGAGACCTTCCCCTGCACCATGCGGAAGTCCACAAGGCCCAAAAGCCACAGTTCGCGGAGCGGGCGCGGCAGGTATTCCCACGGGAGCACCTTATTGCGTTCGAGGATACGGTATGACGGATCCATCACCCAGAAGAGGAACGCCGCCTCGGAAACGCTACGGCCGTTGTTCAAGGAACGGAGGAGCTGTTCCAGGTGTTCCCTGTCGCCATGGAAACGGCGGTTGAGCCACCAGTTCAGGATGTCCTGGTGCAAACGGAAACCGTTCTTGCGCAAGAACTCGAGCGCATGTTCCGACGGTACGACAAAGGCGTCGTCTTGTTCGAGCCAGCCATTCTGCGTAAGGAACGAGAAGATGAGCATGAGTTCGTTCTCGGCAGCCTTCTCGCTCATGCGGCGAGACATGGAGAACGCTTCGACACAAAGCATGCGGCCACGGCGATGCAACGAGCCGTTCGTATTCACGCGCAATTCCCTACGCTGGGCAAGGGAGAGGACAAAGCACACGTGCCAGTCCAGCATACGCCCAAAAGAAACTGCCGGCGAAGTCGTATCGAACTCGACTGTCTCGTCTATTTCGAAACAGCCGACAAAGTTGGAAAAGCCCTGGTACACCGGCGTTGTAGAAGCAGAACGCCACAACACGAATTCGCGGCACATGGACAGCAGGAACGTCTGCAAGTCGCGGCTCTTGTTCACCGGGATGGTCAGACGCAGCTCGTTAAAAGTAAGGCCACGCGCACCACTATGATAAATCAGGTTCAGGCAGCGGCGCTGCCAAGCATCCATCTTCGAGAATAACGTGACAACACGATCCCTATCACAAAAAAATTCCAATGTCTCGCTCAAAATAAGAGCGTTGTTCAGCAAGCCTTTCTTACCAAAGGCCTTGGCATGTGCAGCGCGAAGCAACGGCTTGGACATGCCATCAAAAAAAGCATTCAACTCAAGCATAAGCACCTTTTAATCGGGATGCCAAATTTAGAAATTTTTTGGCTCAGCGCCAAATGTCAGTCACTAGATGTACTTCTTCACGTCGTTCACGGAGAACAGGAATTTCTGTTTGAAATTCCATATCTTCTGGAACGTCTTCCCGTAGTGTTCGGTAACGACGCGATTGTCGAGAATAAGCACCTTTCCGGAGTCTCCCTCCGTACGCAAGAGTCTCCCGAATCCCTGGCGCATTTCCATGTAGGCCTCGGGCACGTAGTAGCTCTTGAAGGGGTTCTCACCGCGTTCTTTGTATTCGTTGCTGAGGCCCGCGACAATGGGGTCGGACGGGTTCGGGAACGGAAGCTTGGTAATCACGAGAAGCTTGAGAGCATCGCCCGGGAAGTCGACACCTTCCCACAGGCTTTGGCAGCCCAGCAAGCAGGCCCCGCGTTCCTTGCGGAACATCGTCACCAAACTATCAAGCGAACCGTCTACATTCTGGCAGAGCAGGAGCTTGTTCTTCGAAGCAAATGCCGGAGCGAGGGCCGCTTGGGCCTTGAGCATCGCAGCAACACTCGTGAACAGCACCATCGTGTTCTCCTCGACATTCGGGAGAACTTCCACCAGAGTCTGGTTCATCGCATCGACGAATTCCGGAGCAGACGGCTTGGGCAGATACTTGGTAACATAGACGGAGCGACGGCCGGAAGAGACCGGCTGTTCGCTGTAAACGCGGTAGAACGGTTTCTTCGTAGAAGCAAGGCGGTCCATGCCCATGCGGTGCATGAAGTATTCCACGGAGTTCTGCACGGCAAGTGTTGCCGAGGTGAACGTCGCGGACTTGATCCACGAATAAAATTTTTCGGTCCACACAGATTCGAAATGGAGCGGGTAGGCATACATCTTGAGCGTGTGCGGGTTGAACGGTTCTTCGAGGCAACAGACCCAATCCTTGCGGCCGGCCTTGGCAATGAATTCGAAATCGGCCATGTAACGGTCCATCTCGGCCAAACGGCCTTCGGCATCGTTCAGCAAGCCATCGACACTCTTCTCGTTGCGGATGTCGGCGAAAGCAGCGTCACTGGCGGACTTGACTGCTGCATAAGCATCCAAGAACGAAGTCGGATCGACATCGTAATCTGCCTGGATACCATTGGCAAACATGAGCCCACTGCGGGAGAGTTTCATCTTGCCGATCTTCTTGCCCAACTTCATGAACAAACGATGCAGCGCTTTCTCCATCTCGTTGAGCGAGAGCGTGAGCTGGTCCAGCTTTTCAACCGTGGCAGGTGATGCCTCCGGGAGGCGCGACTTGATGGATTCGATAAGCCCACCACGGCCATCGCGAGACGGCACAAGCGTCTTGATGATGTTACGGAACGTGAAGAACGAAATGGCACGGCCGAACGACTGGTTGCTTGCCGCAGGCAGGCGGTGCGCTTCGTCGAAAACGATATGCTCGTACGGCGGGAGGAGCGCAAAGTCGAGAGCGAGGTCGGCAAGGAACAGAGAATGGTTCACCAAAAGCAGGTTTGCACCCAAAGCGCGACGCTTGGCTGCAAGGGCCGGGCACTTCGCATAATGCGGGCACTTTTCACCAAGGCACGAAGATGCGTTGCTGGCGAGCTTGGACCAAAGAACCCTATTGCGGCCAACACTGAACGAGGCACATTCGTTGATATCGCCGGTCTCGGTCGAAAGCACCCACGGGATGAGCGCCATGAACGAATCCAGTTCTTCGCCCAACAGGAGCGAAGACGACGAAGAAAGTTCTTCGAACTTGCGCAAGCAAAGGTAGTTGTCGCGGCCCTTGAGAATAGCCGGGATGAGTTTCCCGTTGTAGATTCCCATGAGCTGCGGGAGTTCGTTTTTCCAAAGCTGTTCTTGCAGGGCACGGGTTGCCGTGCTGATGACGACGCGTTCGCCACTCACAGCCTTGTTCGCGGCACTCACCAAATATGCAAGCGTCTTGCCCGAACCTGTAGGAGCTTCAAGGACGCAAATGCCACCCTTGTACATGTTGCGTTCCACAATGGAAGCGTAGTCCTGCTGCATCTCGCGCGGGACAAAGTTCTCGACGAACATCGAAAGGAAACCGTTCTCCTTGAAGAATTCGCTCACACGCGGAGCCTTTTCTTGCGGGAGCGGAGCGGCTGCGGGGACATCGGGCAGCTTGTACTGAGGAGCCTTCCATTCGCCCTTGGCCTTCCCGAAAACAGATTCCCAATCGGAACCTTCGCCAACACGCTTGAGCGCATCGACAAGCCACGGATCCATGGCAGAAATCTTTTCGAAGGCCATGACAAAAAGGCGACCACAGGCATCGGCATCGGGCAGGGCGCGGTGAGCACGGCTGCGTTCGATATTCAGCATCTGCACGAGCGTATCGAGGCGGTGGTTCGGCGCATCCTGGTAGGCAATGCGAGAGAACGTCAGCGAATCCCAGAACGGATGGTTTTCATAGTCGATTCCCACCTTCTTGAGAGAGTTCTTGAGGAAGCGCGAATCAAAGGCCGCGTTGTGCGCCACCAAAGGAAGGTCTCCGATAAATTCACAAATTTTGCCAGCAATGTCAGCAAACCCCTCGGCCGCATCGAGGTCGGCCTTGGCAATGCCTGTCAGGCATTCGATGAACGGGCGAAGTTCCGCGCGGTCCGGCTTCACCAAAAAGTCAAGGGAATCCCCCGGCTTGCCTTTCACGAAGCGGACAAGAGCGACCTCGATAATCTCGTCGCTCTCAAATTCGAGCCCGGTCGTTTCCAAATCCACAGCAACAAAATCAGGAATCTTCTTCATTCTAACCATCCTTTATGGCAGCGCCGGCAATGGGGAGGCCACCAAGTCATTTAAAACGTTTTCGCCGTTCTTCACCTTGAGCGTATCGCCAGGCGACCTCCAAGGCTTTCCGAAACGGAATGGGAATAGCGAGCCCGCATCGGGAGTGAGCTTGCCATTTTCGGCGTAATAGTAATCGATAAAATAGCTTCCTTCGACAAGATCGTTGAAGGCAAAACTTCCATCGGCACCGCAATCCGCATAATAAGGCATTTTCGATTCAATCGAATACAGGCGCACCTTCACTCCTGCCTTGGCACCGGGGATATTTCCGTGCAATTTTGCCAACTTGAGTTTGGAAACCGTCTCGAAACGGAGCAGACGACGGTACTTCAAAGAGATAACGGTGTCACGGACGCCATTGCTGTCGGCTGCCGCCAATGTCGTATCTTGGTAGCCTTGCAAGAAATCCACCGTCACGTCGGTAAGCCAAGGTTTCTCGTTAAGCACAAGGTAACGAATCGGGTCGATTCGCTTGATCTGGACTTCGGCCGTATCCTTGTTTATGGCAACAAAATATTTTTCCGTCATGGAATCCAGGACAGGCTTGTCGTACGCGAACACAAGCGAATCGTCCGGGAAAGCGGCCTTGGCCTTGCCACGGAGTGCCGTCTTGGATATCGAAGGAGGCATCGTATCGCCCGCCATTTCTTGCCACTCCCAATCCAGCTTATTACGCAAGGTATCTAGCGGGCGGAACAGGGAATCCTTTGCATCGGCACAGATAAACTTGTACTCCGTTTCCGGCTTGGGTTTCTGGCTAAAGTAGAACCTAGGCTTGTTCGATGTCGCACCGAGGTACACATACGATGGATAAAGTTCCGAATTGTCGGGACCGACAAGTTTGCAGTTCGAAGTATCGGCAAATGCAGAATCGAAATAGACTGGGCGGGTAAACGTGGCTTCAAGCACCGAAGCACCCGGCTGAGCCAAAGAAGACAATTCAAGCTTTGTGGTGTCTTGGTCGGCAAGCGGGACCCATAACGTATCCGCCGTCGTCGAATCCAGCGACAAATCGCCCGTCCACACACCAACCAGTTCGGAGCTCGCCTCGATTTTCTGGTTGCCGTTCGCATCCAAGAACGCGACAACGCGGTAACGGCCCGGCCGCAGTCCCGACAACACGAAGTTGCCCACGCTGTCGGTACGGGTGAGGAACAGCGGCGGTTCCTTGGTCAACATCGGCAAGGAGTCCAGCGCATGGGTTACCGTATCACGGTACTTGTCCAAATAGTGGCGGACTTCACGTTCTGCACCCATCAGGAACAGCCCAATGCTCGGGTAAACCTTTTTGCGCACCAGAGAATCGCTGACCAAAACACGCCCGACAAGTTTCAATGAATCAATCTTTGCGCCCGTAGAAAACACGAGTTGAAAGGGAGTGGCGAGCATGTTGCCATGCAAGTCCTTGATACCTCCCGCAAAAGTCACCGTGTATGTCGTACCTGTATCCAACACAGCCCGCGACGTAAGCACGAGCGTCTTGCCACTCACTTCGAAGCGCATCTTCTTGTCAATCGGCGGAGAGATGGAGACAGCGCTACGCGGCACCGACGCATTAATCCATTCATCGAATTCCAGCTTCACGAAAAGTTCGTTCGGATGGTTCGTCGTATTCGGTGCCGGGTACACAGCGGCGACACGGGGCGGCAGCTTGTCTTCGGGGCCACCGCCGGGAGCCACCTGCGTCGCGCAGGCAAGCAGTATCACCATTCCGGCAAAAGCGAATACGAGAGGCAGAAACTTCATCATCAATCTATCAGGTCGATAATCTTACCAATGCGGGTCCAGCGGATCCTAAAGGGCAGGCGCCACCAGGTGAAGGGGTTGCCAAGCGCGAACGCATGGTCGTCATTCTCAAACGAGAAGTAAAGAACAAAAGCCTTAGCACGGATATTGCGGAGCGTGACAAATCCCCAGTAGCGGCTGTCGGCAGAGTTGTCGCGGTTATCCCCCATCATGAAGAACAACGGAGACTTCACCACGTAATGGTCAATCGGGTTCCCGTCCACAATCAACTTCTTGCGAATTTCAAAGTGCGGTTTTGCAGACGCGGCCACAGATGAGTCAGCCACGGCAGCCGAAGAATCCGCAACGGTATCGGCAGCAAGCCGTGCATTCAGCTGAGCCACATTCCCTTCGAGATCCTGCAACTGGGCGCCCTCAAATGCCATGTAACTCACACGACGGGTAAACGTCCCTTGCATTTCTTCGGGAATCACGACTGGCAAGAACGCAATCCTCGCATAGTCCCTGTAGAATGCGAACGGCATCTTCCCGCGGACCGTATCGCCCTGGGTTACGCGTTGCAGCACAAGCTGGTTACGTTGGAGTAAAGCGTTCAGTGTAAAGCCGCGCTCGCTCTCGACCGGAATGCCAAAATCCTCGAACTCGTAGTTGTTCGCCTCGACACCATCCTTCCACAGCGAGATATCGTATTCCACGCGGGAGTCCGGATTTTCCTGCACCACCACGGAACGCAGCCACCAAAGCTGTTCGAGCGAAAGGGAATCCACGTACAAGGTATCCCCGACAGACGGAATCACAATCGGTCCGCGTTCGTCGCGGGGCGAAGATGTTCTGTGCGAAGCTGTCCACTTGCCCTTTGCGGGGAGAGTCCGCTGCCACTCGCCATTCACGGCAAGCACGCCATTGTGAACCTGGAGGGTATCGCCACTTACCGCGACACAACGCTTGATATAGTCTTTCGGGCCGTCGGCATAATGCACCAGATGAGGCTGGCCATCTGCCGGTTCATGGTCCCAGTACACGTTGCCGAACATGAGCGCGTTGAACATGTGCGTGTAGCGCGCCGGGTTGTTGTCCGGATATTCGGGTTCGCCCGGATAACGGAAAATCACGACATCTCCGCGTTCCGGGAGTGCATAGCCCGGGAACTTCTGGTTCGTGAAAGGAATCGGCGAGCCATACGTAAACTTGAGCCCTAAAAGGAAATCGCCCGTGAGCAAGGAGTTCTCCATGGAGCCGCTAGGAATCTGGAATGCCTGGACCACATACTGGATGACGATAAGGGCTAACGCAACCGGAACGATAATCTCCCTCGTCAGGGATTTCAAAAACTTGGGTATCGAAAATTGTTTCTTGTCACTGTCCATCAGGAACTCCAAATTAAAGGTTCTTCACCTTTTTCACAAAATTACGGCTCACCATCAACTGTGTATGGTCCTTGTCGCGCAGCACAACGTTCAGGCGGCTTGCATCGGTCTTGCGCATCTCGGCGATGTAGTCGATTGCCACCAAGTGCGCTCGGTGGATTCGCACGAACACGCGCGGGTCGAGCCGCTTTTCCAAATCGACGAGGGGAGTGTCGATAATGTAACGGTTGCTCATCGTGTAGACCGTCGTGTACTTTTCCTCGCTCTGGAAGCGGACGATTTCGTCGACATTCACGAGCAAGATACGGTCCCCGATTTTCACCTGGATCCGTTGCATGTACTGGTCGTCATTATTGACCATGGCACGGAACTTGTCCCACGAGAAATCTCCCGGCATCTGCTGTTCCGAAACCATCGAAGAAAAGCGCTTGCGCAACTTTGCGACCGTCGCATCGAAACGCTCCGGTTCAATCGGCTTGAGCAGGTAATCCACGGTGTTCTCTTCGTAGGCACGGAGAGCAAAATCTTCGAACGCTGTCGTAAAGACAATCAGCGGCATGTCGTCGTCCATATCCAGGGCATGCAACACTTCGAAAGCGTTCATGTCCACCATCTGAATGTCCAAGAAAACCACGTCAGGGACAAGATCCCTAATTTGCACTATCGCCGTTGCACCCGAGGATGCCTCGCCAACAATCTCAAACTCCTGGGAGTACGGCTCCAGCAGGGATCGCATGCGCATGCGGGCGAGAGGTTCGTCGTCGACAATGAGGACTCGACACAGCATAAACTACTCCGCAACCTTCTGCGAATTGCCCGAGTCCGGAACAGCCTTCATCTTGGGCATAGTAAAGATACGGATAAGTTCGTACTTCAGTTCGTCCTCGTTCAAATACACTTCGCCATTGCCGTTCAGCAATTCAAGGTTTCCCATGTGGTTACGTTTAAATTTCCAGTTGCGCCATTCGGGCAAAGAAAGCGAGACAATGCTATCGGAACCAACTTCGTATTTTCCCTGCAAGGTATCCACCGCCATCGTATCCATCACAAGCGTGCGGACAATAGTCACACTACTGTCGGCAGCAAAAGTAGCTCGGGCAATGAGCGCCTTGCAATTATCGCAAGGGAACTGGCCAGAATACTGCCCCGCCAGTTCCGAAGGGACTTTCACGCGCGGCAAATCCGGCAGGGGTTCCGATTTTTCTTCGGAGCAGGCAAACAAGCCCATGCATAAAGCAAACACAACCAATCTATACTTCATCATGGGGAAAAATGTAGCAAAAATAAATTCGGGACTCAGAGAATCTTATATATCAAAAGCCTTTTGAATAGGCTATCCTGAAGCCCACAGTGACACCATGGTACAGAGGGTCCTTCTTGTCGCGTTCCTTCGGGGCAATTTTAGCAACCTTATCGGTCCAGCCGCCACCACGGACACACTTCGATGTCCCTGTCGATGGCCCGACGGGGTTCTCCTCGTCTTTTGTGGAATAGCTGTCGTACCAATCGTTTACCCACTCGGCAACATTACCGGCCATGTCGTAAAGCCCATAAGCATTAGGGATGAACTGCGCCACCTCTGTAGGCCCTTTAGTTTGTCCGTAATACGCATAATCGGAAGCAGGCTCGGTTCCCCAATAGTAAGCCGATTCGTAGATTCCCCCGTGCGCAGCCACTTCCCATTCTATTTCTGTTGGCAAGCGGATTCCTTCGACAGAATAGTCAATTTTGAGGTCTTCCAAGAAGTTCTCGTCTCCCACCGACTTGTAAGAGTAAACCGTATCCAGGCCAACCAACTTGGACAATTCATTGCAGAACAGCACTGCATCGTACCAGGAGACATTCACGACAGGCAGGCTATCCTTCTCTTTGTCCTGGTCCGGAAGCGAGCCGACCACATCCTTATACAACTTCTGCGTTACTTCCGTCGCCGCGATATAATACGGCGAAATAGAATACTTTATCGAGCCACGATTGAACGATACCGATGGAATGTAGACAAATTCTAGGCCTTCCGTAGAATCTTCAAATAAGGAGACTTGCTCTATATCCAGAGAATCCGATGGTTCAACATCCGTGGAATCTTTCTTGTTTTTTCCAGAATCCTTTTTGTCGGAATCCTTTTTGTCGGAGTCCTTTTTCTCACTGTCACCGGAATCATCGTCCCCAGCAGGGCCGTAATGGATATCCCCGTTAGGGGCAATCTCTTCGGCATCGTTGCTTGTGCTACAGGCAACAAGGCCGGCCAACGAGCATACAAGCACCGTTCCGGCCCAAAGGCCCATTGACCATTTCGCAAGAGACATTTGCACCCCCTTAGCGGACAACGCCCACGCGGAACACCTTCTGTTTCGTGCTTCCGCCTTCGAACTCGACTTTCAGGCGAGCCGTGTACACGTCGCTGCCGAGCGATTTCAGGTCCAGATTTTCGAACTGGTTCCGGCCGGCATTCAAGTCACTCATTTTCTTCTTGAACACACAAAGGCCCGTAATGTCGTAAAGTTCGAACGTCGCTGTCTTGGCCGGGGCACCGATTTCAAAACGGGCCTTGGCTTTGCCTTCCTTCACCGGGTTCGGGTACACGAAGAATTCCGAAATTTCCTTCTTGGCTTCTTTTTTCTTCACGTCGTCCAGGCGACTTGCGTCAAAGTAACCCGTGCGTTCGTTGCCACCTGCCGGGAGCGTCCATGCCGCTGCCGAAGAAGCCGCATTTTTGGAAGCCTTGCGCAGGCGGAATGCAGACAAGTTTTCGCGATGCAAAGCATAAATCTCCGGGCCAGCCGATTTCTTGTCGGGAACCACATTCGAGACAAAAATGCTCATGGGCTGGACAACCATCGTAGAATCCAGCATTTCAAGGCTACCGGCCGCAAGCGGGAACTGACCATTCACCGATTTTCCCTTGCCCGTATATGCATAGACAATGCCATCGCTGCTCGGCACAAGGATTTCGGGAGTATCGTCGCCGTTCACATCGACCACCAAGGGGTCGCTGAAGAATGCGAACACGGGATAGCCGCGAGTAATCTTCACCGGGAACCCGCCAACAGGCAGGCCCGAACGATCGAGCGCATAAACGAGGTTATCTCCCAAGAAGACTATTTCGGGGTAACCATCACCATTGATATCGCCAAGTGCAATTCCCGAAGTTTCGTCCTTCAAACCGCTTGTACCTTCGCTGCCGCGCTTGTAAGTCTTGCTCCAGTTCAAACCCTTCTTGGATTCCACTACGCTAGCTGCCGTCACGGTACCGCGGCTACCCACGGCAATCACATCGGCAACACCATCACGGTCCAAATCGGTACATGCCAAGCGGAACTTTTCCTTGCTCTTGCCATTCAGTTTTATTTCGCGATCCTGGACATAGGCAATGCCCTTATCCGTCACGTAGGCAAACAGGTCCTGTTTGGCGGAGTTGCCGCAATACGCCATATCGACAACGCCTTCGCGCTCTTCGACCTGTTTAAGTTTCCCACTAGCCATGTCGAAAACAACAATACCCTTTTCGGTCGCCAGGCGAACCTCTTCCCCAACAACCATCGGTCCCGCAGTCGCAGGTTCAATATCAAAAGCCTCTTGCATCGGAATTCCGCTCGTAAAAGATGTCTTCACGAACTTTCTCCTGTGCAAGCTATACACATTCTTGCCATCGCTTGCCATGCCCACCAGCGGGCCATAACTTGCACCTACGCGATACAGCGGAACCTTCTTCGTCGAATCCTTCTTCGAAATTTTCGGCAAGGTCACGACCGTGTCGGCATCAAACAACGTATCGCCAAGCGCATTGAACACCTGGAGCGTCCCATCCATAGCACCAACGACCAGCAGTTTTTCGCCCTCGTTTTCAGGGTCATCGACAAACACCGCACCGCTTATGGCACTGGCAAGCCCGATATTGCGCGGGAACTGGCCACCCTTGATACTACCGTCGTCAATGCTGACAGTCACACTGATAACAGGCGCCGCATAATTTATCACGCTATCGCCCATAAAGGCGTTCGCAGTCTTTTCTTTGCGGGCTTTATCCGGCATGTTCACCGTAATCTTGATACCGGTATAACCGCCCTGCGTCGTCTGCGTGTTGGCATAACCCGTCGATTCAATCGTATTCACGATTTCAAACTTCTCACCCGATTTGCCTCCAAAGCGCTTGTGCGGCAACAAGTCTGTACCGGAGCCATAATCGTATGTGTCACGGCCAAGTGCATTCTTGAACGTTTTCCCGATACTCAGGATGCCATCGGCTTCCACGAGCGAGATACCGAACAAATGATCGCGCAAGGTGTCCCCTTCCCAAGCGTTCGCATAACCATGCTGCAAAGTTTCACGCAAGTACCATTCGTTCACTCTCCATACGGCAATACCACTCGCAGGGAGGCCCGCATCAAAAGAGCTCAGCGACAAAATAATTCCGCTGGACTTTTTCGAATTCTTTTTGCATTTTGCCTTTTCACAAATGCTGTCCAAGAAAACATTGCCGATGCTATCCACCATAATGGTATCTTTCCAGGATTCATTATCTTTAGAGGCATCACCCAGCTTGATATAGATATCGCCGTTTTTCTTCAAGGAACGCTGGCGGTTTTCAATGAGCAGGTACTCGCTTGCGCTCAGCGGGACCTTCACGATTTCGGTACCGAGCCCGCTACCGGCAGCAGCAATATCCACTGTAACGCTCTTGCCCGCTACTGGGCGGACTTCCTTGACATTGCTCCAACCCATGTAAGCACGGTTCCAGGCATTCGGCAAGGCAGGCATAAATCCGTTACCCGCGACATACCCGGCAAAATCCATCACATCGAAATTACCCAGGCGAGAAATTCCCTTCGACACATCGTAAGTGTCGGGCATGCCTAACTCGCGGCCAATCTGGTTCACCAATATACCGTTGATACCCCAGTTCAGCCCGTCTTGCGACGCCGTCTCGCTCATGACCATGATTGTCTTGAGCGTATCGATGGCGGCATCCTTGAGCACAAGCCCCGTCACTACGGAAGAATCTTTTTTCAACTTTTTCCCGTGCGAATCCGTTTCCACCTTTTTCACGGCGACATAGTTGGAATCCACAGAGAGGTATTCCCAAAGTTCTGGCGAAACATAATAGTCCATGAAATCGCCCGGAGTATCGGCACCGTCAGTACCCATAGAACCGCCATCCACGAGTTTACTTGCGCCCGCATGGATAATCATATACACGCGCTTCGTGTTCGGGTTCTTGGGTAGCGCCTCCTTGAACGGGGAATCCTTGGAACCATGTGCAGCCATCACGGCATCGTAAACAAAGGAGAGGTAGTCACGGGCGCGGGCCTCGCCATACGCCGCCAGTTTTTCGCCCTTCATCCTCTTGGTACGGTTATAGTCGATAATCGGCTTTTTCAGTTCGTAAACAGTATGCCCCGACGACGTCCTGGGGAAAATCTCGGCACGGATAGCCAACTTGCCACCACTCGCCGCCTGGTAATAGGCATTCGCAAATTCAAAATGCTTTTGCCAATATGCAGCCGAATTGCGCATTTTAACAGGGTCCAGGCTGTAGACCTCTTTGTTCTTTAGGTCCGAGCCGAACGTGCCATCCCCTGTCGTGAGGGAATTGTCCGGTTCCTCTTTCTTGAACTCGACCAAGAAGGCATAAACTTCAAGCGTGTCAGCCGCAAAAACGGCAGAAGAAAGCATGCAAAATAAAAAAGCGAGAACGAATTTCATCATACGTTATCCAATCTACAAAAAATCATCACTCGATACGCTGGTAACTTTTGGGAATATTGAGGCGCCAGACACCCAAGCTGAACGTTTGCCCGTGTTTCACGGTTTTCACCTGGATTTCCAGGTATTTCTTACCATTCCGTTCGAATACGACATGCGCGGGGATTCTCGTCCCTTCGAATTCCTTGAACCCTTCAAACCGGATTTTCTCCGATTTTCCGTCCCGGCCGGCACGGCTTATCCAGGCGACATCCGACCCATTTTTGCCATAGCTGAACTCGCGGCCGGTCGATTCTACCGCTTTCCCGTCACCCAAGTCCTTGTAGCCCTCGGGCAAGAGTTTCCCTTCGAAAACGGAGGCGACCTGGTGAATATGCACCATGGGAATAGTGCTGTCACTAAAGAGCCCCACCATATAGCCAGCACCCTTCACGTACATCTTCTCTGTCGGGAAAACGACTTGCCAACCGTCTTCTTTCCACAGCAAACTGGCGACACCGATACCCATCGCTCCAGTGAGTTCCATGCGGTAGCGCTTTCCCGGCACGGAAAAAAGCACCGCGTCGAACTCCTGTTCTTTGCCCGCCTTGTCGAAAAGGGAGAACTTGAATTTCGCCTTGAGGCTATCGGTCACTGCAGCAACCGGAGCATCGCCTACACCATCCGCCTTGCGCATGGCTTTGGAGCCGGAGCATCCGCAAAGCACCAAAAATGCAAGTATGGCGCACAGGAAAAACCGATATGCCCGAAAAAACTTTTGTGCAGCCCCGAACATAGCCGCCTACTTTTTACTGCCCGAGAAAAAGGCCTTCGCTTCGGGATGGTTCGGGTTCAACTTGAGCAACGCCTTATACGACTTCGAGGCTTCAGCCTTCATGCCCAACGCCACCTGGATAGCACCGATATGTTCCCAATACACAGCGTCTTCGAGCATGTTCTTCTCGTTAATGAGCATCATCACGTCGTAGGCTTGTTTGTAAAGCCCTTTGCGGTAAAGCCCCCAAGCTTTGGAATCTAGGTACGCCTCGCGCGACGGCGAATTGCCCGCCTTGTCAAGCGCCTTCTGTACAAGCGCAAGCCCGCGGTCTACATCGGTGGCAGAGCGGTTCATGTCGATAAGCGAGTAGCCGTAGTAGTTCATGATTTCCGGAAAATCCAGTCCCGACGATTCCGGCTGCTTGAGCAAAAGTTCGAACATCGCGAAAGATTCATCGTAACGGCCCATGCGTTCCAAATTCATCGCCATATAGACACGAGTTCCCATGTCCGTAGAATCGGCAAGCAAAAGGCTTTCCCAGAAAAGTTCCGCCCTCTCGCGTGCTTCCTTCGCATAAGTCTTCATGGAGTCGTTCGCGCTTGAGTTCTTTTCGATATCGTTCGCCTCGAAGGTATAGATGCGGGCATAGGCGTTGCGGAACTGCCGGTGCATGCGGTTCGCCTGTTTCCTCATCTCGTTCGCCGACGCCGAATCCACGCCGACCGGAGGATTCCACTTGCTCCACACCGCCAACAGGGAATCGAGCATTCCATAAGCCTTCTTGTATTCGCCCACATAACCGTACGTCATCGCGAGCATCGGCTTTTCGCCACCCATCGATGCGGAATCAGCTTTCTCGGCATAGAACACCGCATTCTTCTTGTCGTTCTCGCTCAAAGCAATGCTAGCAAGCGCACGGTAAGCGTTCGCCACGTAAACCGGCTGAGAGCCGAGCTGTTCGGCGGCCTCTTTCAAGTGGACCTTCGCACTGTCCAAGTCCATCGCGATATATTCGTAATGGCCCAGGAAATTTGTCAAAATAGGAGTGCGAACAGAATCCGTGTAATATTTATGCTTCAGAAACTTGTATGCGGAATCCCGGTTCTTTTCTGCGATAGTCGTCATCACGCCGACAATAATTTTTTCGGAGACCACATCGGACGTCATGACCGTATCGGCGATTGCACGGGCCTCACCGAGGCGTTTCTGCAAGAGCAAAATTTGCACCATCTGTTGCAGCATGGCCCTGTCCCCGTTGGCGTTGTAGGCAGCTTCGAGCAAGTCCACCAAGGCGGAATCGCGGTGCATTTCGGCAAGCAGAGTGAACTGGCGCTGGAACAGCGAAGCCATGTAGTTCACCTGAGGCAGCAGTATCCCGTACACACGGACAAGTTCCTTCTTGTCTTTTACAATTTCCAAAAATAAGCTGTAGTCGTAAAGCAGGGCCATATCCTGGTAATGTGAGGAATCAAGACCCAAGTTGAAATACTTCCGAGCAGAATCGGCCGTACCCTCTTTCACATACAAATGAGCAAGCAAGGCATACTGGCGAGCAAGTTTCTTACCCTTCAAGCGGTTTGCCTGTTGGGCATAGACCAATGCCAGCGAATCGTCACCGCGCATCGCGATCCTGTCGGCGACTTCAAAACCGAGGTAACGGTTACCCGGGTCAGCTTCGTAGGCCTGCATTATCAACGCATCGGCCATATCGTGCGCACCGCGCATTTCGAGATTAACCGCTTGCAAATATGCCGCATGAGCGACATCCAGATTCTGGGGATATACAATAGTATCGTGTTCGGACTCGCCTGCCTGCACCGTAGCAGGTGTTGCGGCAGAAGATACTTCGGCAGACTTTTTCGCAGGTGCAGAACTGCACGCACTCACCAAAAGTGCGCACGCTGCAAACGCTACAAGAGTACCGAACAAGCCCTTCATAACCCGTCCCTAGTCAACAATGACGAAATTGATCTTGGTGTCCGGCGGGAGATAGTCCCCATACTTCGGGAACGTTTCAAGGACCGTACCGGGAGCAAAACCCCTATCTTCAGGATCCTTGACGCGCTTGATCTTACCCACGACAAATCCAAGAGTCTCAAGTTTCGCGTACACGTCGTCTAAAGGAACGCCCTCGAAGTTCGGAAGCAAAATCTTGCCCTTGGTCGCACCGGCCGAAATCACGACTTTCACGGTATCACCAATGCGGACCTTGTCACCCGCACCAGGAATCGTGCGGATTACGACGCCGCGCGGAATGCTCGCGTGTGCGCCCTTGACAATCTCGCCCTGCACAAGCCCTGCGCGGGAAAGCGAGATGGCAGCCTGTTTCTGGCTTGTTCCGCGGAGGTCCGGGATAACGACTTCACGTAATCCAAGACTCGGCGTGAGTTTCACCGTGCGGCCGACTTTCGCTTCGCGGCCCGCCTTCGGCATTTGCACCAGCACCATGCCGGCCGGCACCTGAGCGCTGTAACGGCCCTCTTCCAGCCATTCAGCCTTAAACCCAGCTTCGGCCAAGGCGGCTTCGGCAGCGGTTCTGTCCATGCCTTCCAGGTTAGGGACAATTTCTGTACTGGTCAAGTGCCCGGCAAAAACGGGCATCACAATCTTGTCTACAATAAAAGCCAAAAAGATGAGCGCAACGGCCCAAATCAGAAGTGCCTTGACCACAGGGCGTCGCGTCAGCTTCGCCCAGATAGCCTTTAGTTTATCCATAATTAACCCTTGGTTGCCCTTTCCTGGAGCATGTCTTCGTCAAAGATCACGATGTCTTTTCCGGTCATCGCGATAGCGCTCGTCTTGACGAGCAACGAGCAAATGCGGCTCACGGTTTCGCGAGTCGTACCGGACATGTCGGCCAGCTGCTGCTGCGTGGGGCGGTTGTGGATGACCGTCACCATCTTGCCGTTGTCCGTATGGATGCGCACGCCACGCTCCTGCATGAGGTTGAGGAGCGTACCGGCCACGCGACCGCTCACCGACATCGTGGAGAGCGACCCGATCTGGCGGTTCGCCTTGCGCAAGCGCTTGCTCATCTCGCTCAAGAGGCCCATCGCAATTTCCGGCGACTGGCGGATGAGCGTGAGGAACGACTCACGGTGGATGATGAGGAGTTGCGCGTCAGTGACCGTGCGGACCGAAGCGGACCTAGGTTCGCCGTCAATCAAGGACATTTCACCGAAGAAGTCTCCGCGTTCGAGGAACGAAAGAATCGTCTCGCGACCATCGACGCCGGTCATGTAGACCTGCACGGAACCGGAAGCGATAAGGTACAGCGCCTGCACCGAATCGTCACCCTCCAGAACCACAGTCTCGTCGCGAACGAAGTTCTGGGCGACAACTAAATTCGCGAGCATCTTGAGCTGCTCCTCATTCAGTTCCGAGAAGAGTTCCACACCTTTCAACAAGCCAAGAATAGATTCGTTCATATAAATCTCCTTCGGTTTACAGGTTACTAATCTAAATCTACAACAATACTCTCGTCGCGCTTGGCACCAATAGACACCATACCAATCTTCACACCGACCAATTCGGCCATGCGGTACAGGTACTTCTTTGCGTTTTCCGGGAGTTCGTCAAACTTGCGGCACTTGCTCGTGTCCACCTTCCAGCCCGGCATGTCTTCGTACACCGGAGTGCAGCGACCGACCTTCGACAGCTGGTTCGGGATAAAGTCGAGCTTTTCGCCATCGCACATGTAGTGCGTGCAAATCTTGATTGTGTCGAACGTGTCGAGAACGTCGAGCTTCGTGATGGCGAGGTGGGTCAGGCCATTCACCACGGCAGCCTTGCGGACCACCGGGGCGTCGAACCAACCGCAGCGGCGGTTGCGGCCCGTTGTGGCGCCAAACTCGTTACCAATGTTGCGGAGCTTGTCGCCAGTCTCGTCCAAAAGTTCTGTGGGGAACGGGCCGTTGCCTACACGCGTCGTGTAGGCCTTTACGACGCCCACCACTTGGTCCAGCACCGTAGGACCGATGCCGGCACCGCAGCTTGCGTAGCCCGCGACCGTGTTGCTCGACGTGACGAACGGGTATGTACCCTGGTCCACATCGAGGATAGTGCCCTGGGCACCTTCGAACACTAGGCGCTTGCCTTCCTTGACAGCCTTGTAGAGCATCTCGCTCACGTCGCGCACGAACGGCTTGATTTTCTGGCCGAGTTCGAGGTAGTCCTTGATGACCTGTTCGGGGTCGATCTCGGGCACGTCGTACATCACCTTGAATTCTTCGTTATGGACCTTCGCCATGGCCTCGACACGGGGGCGCAGTTCGCGTTCGTCCATGAGGTCGCCAACACGCACACCAATGCGGTTCACCTTGTCGCTGTAGCAAGGGCCAATACCGCGGCCAGTCGTACCGATAGCAGCCTTGCCGGCCTTCTTTTCTTTGGCCTTATCAAGGGCAGAGTGGTACGGGAGCACAACGTGTGCGTTGTTCGCAATAAACAGACGGCCTTCCGGGTTGATGCCCTTGGTATGGAGGTCCGCAATCTCGGCAAGGGTCTGCACCGGGTCAAGAACGACACCGTTGCCGATAACACAAATCTTGTCCGGATGCATGATGCCGGACGGAATCAAGTGGAACACAAATTTCTTGTCACCGACCTCGACAGTATGGCCGGCATTGGCACCACCTTGGAAACGCACGATGATATCAGCATCGAGCGTCAAAAAATCAACAATCTTGGCTTTTCCTTCATCGCCCCACTGGGAGCCGATCACAACACGATTTGCCATAATTCCTTCGTTTTATTCCTCATATTAAAAAGGGAAGCTCCAAGGCACCTCCCAGGAGCCCTTTTTCGCCATAAAGATAGCAATTAGTAACTAGAAGTCAGAGGTTGGAGGTTAGGATAAAATCCCCAAAAACGCGGAAAAAGCGCGATTAAAGGGGCGTTAGCTTGGACATAAACCGTTTTTAGGGCGAAAAACAGTCGCGGGGCGTATAAATAGCCCCAAAATCCCTCGCTTATACGCCCTTTTTCTTACATTGCAAACAAAGTAACTACATTTTCATATATCCGAAACAGCCTGGGGCGTATAAGCAGCATCAAATTTGCAATTTTATATGCCCTTTTGCAAACAAAAGCATCCTCATTTACGAAATAATGTAAGCACGGGGCGTATAAGACAGGGTTAACAAGCAATTTTATACGCCCCGCGTTCCATTTTTCCGCATAATGCGGTCCCCATTTTCTTAAAGGAAAAGAAAAGGGGCATATAAACAGGGCAAAAAGAGGGTTCTTATACGCCCCACTGCAAAAAAAGCGCACATCATAGAGAGAATTCGGCTTATTAAGCCAGAAAAACTTCAAAAAATTTGCGCCCGATACCGATTTTTTATATATTGCCCACATTATCGCGTATTGATTGCTACGATGAAACGACCTTCATCGTGGCATTTTCTTTTTTCAACGGGGGAATACATGGACATCACAACAATGCTCAATGAACAATCTCAAGAACTCCGCGCCACATTAGACACGCTGACAAAAAAACTACGCAACGCCCCGAACGCCACGCTGCGAGTTCAACCACACAAAAAGTCGTTCCAATATTATATAATTTCCAAACCCGGCGACACCAAGGGGTCGTACCTTCCCCGGGCGCAAATCCGAAAGGCAGCATTGATTGCCCAACGAGACTACAACAGGGCAACGGCTACGACCCTCAAGGAACAAATCGCCACCATCGAAACATTCCTTAAGGTTTACCATCCGGAAGCCATTGACTGCACCTACCAGCAGTTGCATCCAGGCCGCCGCGTGCTCGTAACACCCGTACGTGAACCCGACGAGAATTACATTGAGCAATGGCGGCACCTCCCCTACACCGGCAAGCCATTTGAAATCAATGCGCCCGAATATTACACCGCAAGCGGTGTACGCGTCAGATCGAAATCCGAAGTCATCATCGCGGACGCACTTGACCACGCCGGCGTCCCCTACCGCTACGAATATCCCACGAGCGTCAAGGGCTGGGGCACGCTCTACCCGGACTTCACCTGTCTCGACATTCGCACCCGCAAGGAAATCATCTGGGAGCACTTCGGCCTGATGGGCAATGCCGACTACACCGAAAACGTCGTCCAGAAAATCGCGCACTATGCCGCCAGCGGCTACACCCTCGGCAAGAACCTCATCGCGACATTCGAAAGCGGCACCACACCATTATCCATCAAACAGGTGCAAAGCAATATCAAGACGCTGCTAAAATGAACCGATATTTTAATCCTCGCACTCGGACACCGCTTTTTCGGAGCAGACGATATCGGCAAGTGTCGTATTCTCCGTCCTCTGCATGCACTCTTCGTACATGGAACTCTCGCACGGATCGGAATGCGAATAGCCGCATGAGCACAGAGTAAGCAAAAGGAGGCTTGTGGCAAGCCTCCTTGTGATTACAAATAAATTAGTTTCCACCATCTAAACCTTTACGGCACTTCGACAGAATCGAGAATCTTCTGCACGACGGTTTCGGCAGAGACTTCTTCTGCTTCGGCCTCGTAGCTGAGAATGATGCGGTGACGGAGCACTTCCATGGCGACGGCCTTCACGTCTTCCGGCGTCACGTAGGCGCGGCCCTGGATGAACGCATGGGCCTTCGAAGCCTGGGCAAGGCCGATCGATGCACGCGGAGATGCACCCACTTCCACGAAGCCGACCAGGTCGCTGCGCTTGATGCTGCCCGGATCGCGGGTCGCAAGCACCAGGTTCACGATGTATTCACGCACGCGTTCGTCCACGTACACCTGCTTCACCATCTGGCGGGCGGCGAGGATATCTTCCTTCGTGGCGACAGCCTGCGGCTGACGGAGGCCCGCACCGGCAACGGCGTCGAGAATCTTCATTTCGTCGGCCTTGTTCGGGTAGCTGACCTTCACCTTCAAGAGGAAACGGTCCACCTGGGCTTCGGGCAGCGGATACGTACCTTCCTGCTCGATGGGGTTCTGCGTGGCAAGCACCAGGAACGGTTCGTCCAGCTTGAACGTCTCATCACCAATCGTGATGTGGCGTTCCTGCATCGCTTCGAGCAAGGCGCTCTGCACCTTCGACGGAGCACGGTTGATTTCGTCAGCGAGCACGAGGTTCGTAAAGAGCGGCCCCTTGCGCGTCTCGAACTTGGATTCCTTAGCGTTGTAAATCGTGGTACCCAGCAAGTCGGCCGGCAACAGGTCGGGAGTGAACTGGATGCGCTTGAAGTCGAGCGACACCGCATCGGCAAAAGCCTTCACCGCAGTCGTCTTGGCAAGGCCTGGCAGGCCCTCCAGCAGCACGTGACCGTCGGCCAGAATGCCCGTCAGAATGCTTTCGACCAGAGCCTTCTGGCCAATCACCGTACCTTCCACTTCACGCAGCAAGTTCATGCAAAAAGCACTCTGCTGCCTAACCTTTTCCGAAAGTTCCTGAATATCCATGCGATTTTACCTCTGTGTATATTTTACAAAATTTCAACGATCTCCGCTTTTCAAATATCATTATTCGTCGGCAAGACAAAAGACGAAATCCGAAAAAGAGGGATTTTTTCGGATTTTAAGATACAAAATTCAGAGAGAAAAGGCAAATGGGGTTGAGGGCGCTCCGGGCCTCTACCTTTTCCCTTCACGTTTGTAGCGGTCGATGCATTCCTGGTAGAAGTCGTATGTCTGTTTGGCAATGGACTTCCAGCTGAACACGTCGATAGCGCGCTTGCGGCTCACCTCGCCCATTTTCTTCGCGAGTTCCGGATTTCCAAGCACAGCATTTAGTTTATTTGCAAAGTCGGTCTGGAAAGCACCAGGGTCGGCGGGTTCAAAATCCGTCTCGGACTTCGCCTTGAGCGGCACCAGGAACCCGGTCTCGCCATCCACGATAATCTCAGGAATACCGCCCACTGCAGAGCCCACCACCGGAGTGCCACAGCTCATGGCCTCGAGGTTGATGATGCCGAATGGCTCATAAAGAGACGGTGTCGCGAACACGGTCGCATGGCTGTACAGCACGCGCAATTCCGTATGCGGGACAGGCTCCTGAATCCACACGACTCCGTCACGAGTCTTCTGCACTTCTTCGATAAGCGCCTTACATTCGTCGGCCAGTTCAACCGTATCGGGAGCACCCGCACAGAGCACCACTTGGGCGCTCTTGTCAATCTGCGGAATTGCCTGGATTAGCTGACTTATTCCCTTCTGGCGCGTAATGCGGCCCACGAACAGCACATACGGGCGCTTTGCATCCACGCCCCACTTGGCAAGGATGCTTTCGTCGAAGGTCGGCGCATAAAAATCCGGATCGATGCCGTTGTAAATCACCTTCACGCGGTCTTCGGGAACGCTGTAAAGTTTCATCACGTCGCGCTTCATGCCCTGGCTCACCGCAATCACACCATCGGCAGCCTCGTAAGCGGTGCGTTCAATCCAGCAACTCATGGCATACCCGCCAACGCCCAGCTGTTCGGCCTTCCACGGGCGGTGCGGTTCCAACGAATGAGTCGTGAGGATAAGCGGGCACTGTAAAAGGCGGCTCGCGAGCACACCGCCAAAATGGCTATACCATGTATGACAATGTATTACATCTATATCTTTGAGCGAAGCAGCCCACTGGAGGTTGATATCGAGCGGCTTGAAAATCTTCTGGAAATGGTCGTCTTCAGGGTTCAGCCCCAACTTGCGCGTAAAGCCCAAAGCGCGGATATTGTCTTCGTCTTCGTCCTGGTCGCCAAAACAGCGCGCCTCGATATGGCAAAGTTTCGAAAGCTCCTGCGTGAGGAACTTGACGTGGATACCTGCACCGCCGTAGATTTCCGGCGGGAATTCGTTAGTAAGGATAGCAGCGTTCATAACATTCATAATTATAACAAAAAGCACCCCAGGATAAATCCCGGAGTGCTTTCTTTTGGAGTGTGGAGTATTAGAAGTTCTTGCAGGTTCCCTTCCAGTGGCCCTGTTCACCAATGATTTCGCCATTGATGTAGCGGCCGCTCGAACCGACAAAGTCATCCTTGCGGAAGTCTTCGCCGCCGAGGTGCCAGCGCATCCAGGCAACCGTCGCGGCCATACCGCCCCACGGGCCAGAACCGTGACCCCAGCCACCTTCGCCGCCCTGCGGGCCACCCGTCATCTGGATGAGGCAAGCAGGAGCCTTGACGCCATTGTTGTTGTAGTCAGCTTCGGCATTCGGGCGTTCCATACCAGCTTCGCCGTAAACGATACCGATAGTCTTGTCTGTCGGGACGCTCGCCATGGCTGTATGTCCGAGGTCACCACTGTTGTTCAGCATCGCCGTAATCACGCGCTTGTCCTGGATAACCATCTGTTCCGATTCAAGGCCGCCCATGGAGTGGCCGGAACATCCGACCTTCGTCATGTCGAGTTTCTGGTACAACGGATCATTCGGGTCGTTATTCTTCTTTTCGAGCCAGTCGAGTGCGGGTTTGCCCTGAGAAGCGTTGCCCGGAGACTCCTTGAGCGCAATCACCACGAAACCGTGCGAAGCGAGACGATGAATCATTCCACCGTAAGCACCGGGTTCAGTACCACCACCCGGGCCCCAAACGACAACGGCATGCTTCTTGTCGGCGGAGAGACGCTTGGGGTAAGAAAGTATTCCACCGCCATCCCAACCGGTGCGTTCAATATATTCGACTTCCATCTGGTCCTTGTTCTCGTCGGTGCCTTCGGCAAGGAAAACGCCACCAGCAAGTTTGGCTTCGCTAGAAGAGGACACCTCGGTCGCCGAGCTTGTCACAGCATTGCTGGAACTTGATGCAACAACCACTATCCCGCTGGAACTTGATACAGATGCCACCGCTTCGCTAGAAGCAGGTGCGATAACAGAGCTTGAAACCGGATTAAGGGCGTCGGCGCTGCTAGTGGGAGTAGCCGCTTCGGAGCTAGCTGGATTGGCAACATCGCCACCCATGCCACCACCGATAAATACGGACGAACTGCTAACGTCAATAGTCGGGTCCGTCATACCCGAAGAACTGACGCCGGTCAAATCGGTCGGGAGTCCCGGCTGATCCGCAGTTGCCTGCTCTATAGCATCACTGACACTATCGTCGCAATTAAACAAAGCCAGGGTACTGGCTAAAACCAAGCATTTTAATGCTCTTTGTTTCATGATGATATCTCCTCATATTGCCAAAAAACTTTTAATAAGATACCTTCATAAAACACAGAGTAACACGCTACTATCAAACGTTTTGTGGACAAAAAATCCAAAGGTCATGGACAATATATCCATGACCCTATTCATTTCCAGTAACAAAATGTGTTACTTTATATAAATTATCGTCTTGCAAACAAAGTTTCTACCGAGGCGCATAAATCCTGGACATGAATTCGGCACGCGTTTTCTCGTCGGTCTTGAAACGGCCCAAAAGCTGCGTCGTCACCATCGTGGCGCCGGGCTTTTTCACGCCGCGCATCGTCATGCACATGTGGGATGCCTCGAGCACCACGGCCACACCCTTCGGGTTCAGTTCCTTCTGGATGAGTTCAGCAATCTGGCGCGTCATGCGTTCCTGAATTTGCGGGAAGCGCGCATAAAATTCCACCACACGCGGAATCTTGGAAAGGCCCACCACGCAATCGCCGGGGATGTAAGCCACATGTGCCTTGCCCGTGAACGGCAGAAAATGGTGTTCGCACATGCTCGCAAACTCGATATCCGACACAATGATCATCTCGTCGTACTTTTCATGGAAACGCGTCTTCAAGATATCTTCGGCGCGGGTCTCGCCCGAAAGCCCCGTCATGAGCTCGGCATACATCTTTGCGACACGCTTCGGCGTATCCAAAAGACCTTCACGGTTCGGGTTTTCGCCCATGCCTTCCAGAATCATCCGGAAGCCATCTTCCATCTTCTTGAAATCCATCATAAATAGTGGTTGGTGGTTAGTGA
>JAEERM010000029.1 GCA_016285835.1 Fibrobacter sp. | reverse complement strand
ACGGCATCGTGGAATGGACCTGCCTTGACTGCGAATAATATTGTAGTACCATGAAGGTTCAAGTCCTCATAGACAACATCGAAGGCTATTGTTGCTCCCGTAAACTCTTCGGCGAGTGGGGACTTTCTGTGTATGTTGAATTTGAAGGCAAGCGCTATCTTTTAGATACTGGCGCATCGCACCTGTTTGCAAAGAACGCTGGTGTCATGGGGGTGGACCTCTCGAAGGTGGATATCGGCATTTTGAGCCACGCCCATTACGACCACGCGAACGGACTTGCCAAATTTTTTGCGCTCAACAAAACGGCGCCTTTTTACCTGCGCAAGGGAGTCGCCGAGAACTGCTACCATGCACATAAACTCTTCGGGCGCCTGACCTACCACGAGTACATCGGAATCCATAAAGGATGGCTCAAGCGCTTTGCCGACCGCATCCGTTATGCCGAAGGCGACATGCAGATTGCCCCGAACGTGTACCTGGTTCCGCACAAAGATAACGTCATGAATCCGGAAAGCCGCGCCGGCATCGGGCTTGCGGCAGGCCTCTCCGTCAAGGAAAACGGCACGTACCGCTACGACAGTTTTGATCACGAACAGAGCTTGGTTTTCGACACGCCACAGGGGCTCTTCATCATGAACAGTTGTAGCCATGCCGGTGCAGATAACATTGTGAAAGAAATCGAGATGACATTCCCTGACAAGCGAATTTACGCCATTTTGGGCGGTTTTCACCTATTTCGCTATAAAGATGCGGAAGTGCGCGCCTTCGCAGAAAGGCTGCGCGAACTGGATGTGCAGAGGATTTACACCGGGCATTGTACCGGCGACCGCGCCTACGCAATATTGCGCGAAATCCTGGGCGAGCGCGTGCAGCAAATGCGCTGCGGCATGATTTTATAAAAATTTTTGTTTACGTTGTACTTTCCCCTTCTTTGGGCATTATATTTATTTGTAATAACTATCGAATAAAATCGATAGGCAGAATGGCGGTATGGCTAAGGAGTATAAAATGAAAAGGGTAATCTTTTTCGTATTTCCTATTGCGCTGGCGACAGCATTCTCTACGGCATCAGCATTTACGTTGACCGGAATCGTAAACGACGAAGCCGGAAGCCCTGTTTCGGGCGCACTCGTCAAACTTCTCGTCAATGGCGACTCCACCTCTACAGACCAAGATGGCAAATTCACGATAAAAAGTGAAGATCAGCTGGCCCTGCATTCTGGCGGTTTTGTGCCTGGCCATATTGACATTGTCGATGGCGTGCTCCGCTTTTCGCAGAGCAGCAACGCTCCCGTGCAGGTGAGTATTTTCGACATGGTGGGCAACCTTGTCCTCCGCCAAGATTTGCTTGGTTCGGGCCAAGTGGACTTGAGGCAGGGCGTGACAGCCCGAGGTACATACTTCGCGAAAGTCCGCGTCGGTAGTGCAGTCGAGACAGTCCGCTTTACCGTGAACGGCTCTCGCATTAGTTCCAATATCCATCAGGGATGTGGCCACAAGGCCCTTTTGAAACCCGGTGAAGGGGACACACTCAGTGTTATCGCTTCCGGATTCGCCTCACTGAAAATCGCCCTGCCCAACCTCGACACCGCATTGAGCCTCACGCTCAAAAAAGCGGCTTCTGCAGAACCTGGCGAGCAGACATACGCATTCGGCTATGCAATAGGTAACGCCCCCACCCCGAGCAAGGGCTGCGGCAAAGATAACACGCTGAAGGACAACTTCGTATACACCAGCGAAGGCATCGAGCACGAAATCTACCTCACCCTGCCCGAAAACTACGACAAGAACAAGCCCTACCGCCTCGTGTTCGGCATGCACTACATGGGCGGCTCCGCCGAGGCCGTTGCGAAGAGAGAAGCCTACTACGGACTCCGAAACCAATCAGGCGCCAAGGAGAACACCATCTTCGTCGCCCCACACGGATACACGGACGAAAAAGATCCTCGATCCTCGGAGACAAAAAGCAATCCATGGCGCTGCTATGACGACAAGGACCACATCTTCTTTGACGAGTTCCTCACCTACCTGAACGAAAACCTCTGTATTGACACTTCGCGCGTGTTCTCCGTCGGGTTCAGCTTTGGCGCCATGTTCTCTAACGCTCTCGCACAGGATTTCCAAGACCGCCTGCGCGGCGTGGTGGTTTTCGCGACCATGGACATGGTCATCTACATGCCCAAGAACAAGGGCCTCCCCATCGCATGGATGGGAACCGTCGGCATGGAAGACCCCCTCTGCACGCCCGAGCTCGGCCGCAGCGCCCGCGACAGGATCCTGAAGAACAACGGAAAGCCCGATGCAGACGGAAAGTTCACCGACGCCAGGGGCGAAAAGGCGGAGGAATACGCTGGCGACAAGCACGTGTGTTACGACTACAAGACCGTCGATCCGCGCTTCCCCGTGAAGTGGTGCACATTCGACGGCGGTCACTCATACAACCCCCGCGACGACGACGGCAAGGTGTGGACAACACCCACCGCCTGGGAATTCATCACGCAGTTCTAAGCGAACCAGCGTCATCCTGAGCGCAGGCGCAAAGCGCCGAAGCGAAGGATCCAGAGCAGGATAAATAAGCGTCAGGAAAAATTCTCCTGGCGCCTTTTTGTTATCTATGGCGATAGAAAATGAGCGAGATTTCGTACAGCAAAAAGAACGACCATATTGAATGCGTGCGTTACAAGGATTGGCGCAAGTCGTATCCGCCGCACACGCATACCGGGCACATGACTGTGGGCTATATTGAAGAGGGCCGCGTTTGCATTGTGCTGAACGGCGAGGCGAAAATTTATGGCGCCGGGGAACAGTTCCAGATTCCGCCGAATACGTTGCACGAAATCAAGACCGTAGATGATGAATGCTATTCGATGGTGGTGCTGTGTATCGCCTTGGAGTCCAACGAGATTGTTGCCGAGGGCTGCGCGCGAGATTATGAAAGTACCGTCGCGCGGTTAGATGAACTGCAAAAAAGCATTCTCGAAAATCCCGAGAACATTTATTTGATAGAGCAAATGGCGCATGACGCGTGTATCAGCCCGTTTCACATGATACGCGAATTCAAGAAGGCCTTCGGACTCACGCCGCACCAGTTCCAGATGCAGTGCAAAGTCCGCAAGGCGCAAAGATTGCTCGAAGAAAGGCCCGCAGCCGAGGTGACGTATGACGCCGGATTTTACGACCAAAGCCACATGGATCGTTGCTTTAAAAAAGTTGTCGGCCTTTCTCCGAAGGAATATAAACGTGCCGTGAAGACGGATGACTAATACGTCATTGCGAGGCCGTAGGGGCGACGCAATCTCCTAGCACAGGGCCGGCATGAACTTCGCGAACAGATAAAGCCCTTGATCGCCTGCATCAACCTGGTGCGGGACCTTCGCCGGCATAATCGAGATGACTCCCGGAGTGTATTCGAGCTTGGCGCCGTCATTGATGCAAGTGCCGCTGCCTGCGATAACCTCGTGCGTTTCGAGCTGGGTTTCGTGAATGTGCGTTTTGATGCTCTTGTTCGGCGCAATTCTCACCAAGTGATAGCTGAACATGCCGCCGGTTTCTTTCGCGGTGATGATATGCTTGAGTTCTACGCCCTCGAAAGTCGGGTGCTTGGACCAGGCGATGTCCTTGAAAGCGACTGTTTTGCCCGGGAGCTTGAGCTCGCCTTCGTTGAATTTTTCGAAAATATCGTTGCCGAGAATAGCCTTTTCCATGATTTTACTCCTGTGTTAGTGTTTCGTTCGCGACTTTTGCCAACTGCGTCGCGATTATGCCCGAAATCTATACGAAGGGGTATATGGAAAAATTGGACAAAATTGCGGAAACTTTCCAATAGCCGTTTTTGTCGGCACCAACACGGGTAACCAAATATTTTTCCCATCCTTGACCTTCTTTTGCTCAAGGCGAGTGTCCGGTGCATGTAGCTGGCACGTCCAACTCTATGGCATTGCGCAACACGCCCTCCAGGTAATCGCTAGTCGATTTCTTCTCGCTCGTGGCCAACTTGCGCACGGTTTCTTGCAGGTCGTACGGAACCTGAACGGTCATGTCCTTCATTGGCGTGATGAACAGGTCTCCACCGACAGCCTCGGCCATTTTCAGCAGTTGCTTGTAAGACGGATTCGTTTTCAGTGACGCGATGCGGGAAATGGCACTTTGAGTTGTTCCCATTTTTTCGGCGATGTCTTTTTGGGTTAGGCCCAAGGTGTCCTTCAGGAAATCGAAATCAGTCAAGAACGAAGACAGGGCTTCGTACATTTTTACGAATGATGCCAATTTCTTGTCACTCTTTTCAAGCGAATCCATGAATTCTATGACTTGATCTTTTTTCATATCAAAAAATATAGCATATATGTTATATTTTATCAACAAGGAGGACGGCTCCCCCTGGCTGCAGTCACGCCGGGGCCGACAACATAGTGAAGGAAATCGAGGCGACCTTCCTGGGCAAGAGGATATACGCCATGCTGGGCGACCGCGTGCAGCAAATGCGCTGCGGGATGGTTGTGACTGTTTAAATACGACTTCCGAAATTCAGTGAAAATTGAACTCTTTGAGTAAATGGTCCTCGCTGTTCCCGGTGATTAACTGAAAATTTTTGCGCTTCGCGTTCCTAAAAATTCGCCTCCGCAGTCGCCTTCTTCAGTTCTTCCACAATGGGATGATACATCTCCGGGCATTCGATTTGCATTATGGTCGTAATCTTGTTGCCGCCGTCTTTGCTTGATGCCCCACAAAGGAATAGCTTTTCACTCCGGATACCGTAATCTAGGAATACATAGCGATCGTGGAACTTGCGGTTTGGACGATCAATTTTCAAAGAAACATCGGGCCTCGCCATTTCATAATCGGCCTTTATTGCAGGCGTTATGCCCACATAGTTATCAATAATCAAGATGGATCTCTTCGCCATTTCGTAAATCTTCATGTAAGCCACATCCGCTTCCAGCCTCTGACCGTCAAGAATCAAAAAATGCTTGTAAGTTGTTGGGTCGATGAAGTTTTCCATGACCTTCTGAAGGTCAGATTGGATTACAGCGATGTCCTTGGTGTTTCGTTCTGTTTGTACGGCAATTTCAACAATCCCTTCGTACCCTAGAATATTACGATTTTCGGAGATGATATACTCTTTCATCTGCTTAAAAAGGCGAATGAGCGCCATACTCTGGCGAACTGCCAAATCGCCTTTAAGCACCGTCATGAGCATATAAATACCCTGCTCAGTGAAGGCGTAGGGGTTTGACCGACTCATGGAACTCAGATTTGCGGTGCAAAATTTGCACCGCAAAATTTTGATTTCTTCGGTATTTAATTGAAATCGGAATTCTTCGGGAAAGCGATCAAGGTTGTTCTTGACCTGTCTGTTGAAAACTTTCGTGCTATACCCGTAAATCTCGGCCAAGTCGGCGTCGAGCATCACCTTGACCCCGCGAATCATGTAAATCCGTGACTTGAGCAGGGCCTCGTCTATCAGGGAAAAATCTTTTTGCGGCGCGACAGTTGCTGTCGGCATCGTATTCTTTTTCTTCATCGTCAACACCTCTGGCGGACAAACGGAATGTAGCTGAAGGGTTGAACGTTTGTGCACTAAATATAGTTTCAATAATTTCCGTTGTCAATCATTTTCTAGCTATTGTTGGAATAGTAAAGGTCGTATTTCATTACGACCCTATACAATTGGCCGTTCCTGACAAAAGTCATGTCCCACGTGTCGCCAATTTTGGAAGCGTTCCTTACTTCGTACAGGTCCTTTGTGGTGTAAATATCCCTGCCGTTGATTCTGGTGATGATGTCCCCGGGGAAAAGGTTCGCATAGAAGGCGACGGTGTTTTCGTACACGACCGTTATGCGGCAGCCAGTGTTTTGCCTGAATGCCTGACGATCTTGTTGGGTCAGGTCCGTTGCGGAAAAGCCCGGCGCGTATTGCATCCGGTATTCTGGGGGAATAGGAATGAAAAAGTAGGCGGAATAATGATATATATCGATTTCGTATGAATGGACTGAATAGGTCGTGGTTGTATATGTACTAGTATAGCCGTAGGGAGAGGCGTACGAATGGAAGTTCGTGTGCGGGCGAGAATAAATGCCGCGCTCTGTATTGATGAGCCTTTCATTCCAAACGGCGATTTTCGCTCTTTGCATTGTACAGATTTCACGAATCTTTTTTTCTGCTATTGGAGTATATAGCTGTTCTCCGGTAAAACCGGTCTCGCCGATACACCAGTACCAGCGAGATGTGATTTCTCTGAACTTTGCGTCCATATCGGAAGCGTACATTATCGCAGGGGTTTCGTTTTGTTTTAAAAATGCTTCTTGTGGAAACCGATCGAGTTGGTACCACGGAATAAACGTGGCATCGTAACCAGTTATCGCGCATCCAGTGAAAATAATGGCAAAGAGGCTGATTATAACGACGTTCTTCATTTGACTTACCCCGAAAAGCTGCTATTGGAAAAATATATTACTTTCCCCCTGAGCGAGCATGTGCGTTGGCCATACATTTTGCATATGTGATATTAAGCATTGGAATTGCGGAAAATCGGCGAAAAGCAATAGAAAAAATAAGAAAATCGGAAGTACAACTTCCGATTTGCGCTTCTTGTGCCTTGACAATCCTTGAACGATGAGGGCAGGATTGTGAGTCTTGGTGCTAGAAGAAAGGAAATTTTTGGAATCACAGAGGCTTCCCTTTGAGCGGGAATAAAAATTTAAACTCCGAAAAGTTCCTCATTTATCATTGAAGTCCGGGTTGAAGAATATACGACAATTAAGTATTAAAAATAAACTTGTATGGGTTTGAATTTTTCTTATGTTCCTCTAGTTCATGATTAAGTTTATCGACAGCGTCGTTATACATAGATTTGAATTTATTCAAAGCGGCAATGATTTGGTCTTGGGATATATTAGAATCGGTATTGCATTCCTTTATTTTACGAATCAAATCAAGGTTGTCAGTGTCCCAAACTAATTTTTCAACTTCATAAACATGATTGCCGAGTTCTAGTTTTATTGGGCAAATCATATAACTTGGCTGTTGCAAAAAATATGAGAAAGTGAAATACTTTTTGCTATATAAGCCAAACTTTTTATCATCTACACATAAAGCTTTGAATTCTTTACAACAAGGCATTAAGCCTCTTGTCTGTGAAATGTTGCAATAACAATCTTTCAGCCATGTGTAAAAACATTTAACAGGAATAATAATAGGTTCTTCATCCTTTGATAGAATGATTGATTTTTGCTTATCGATTGAATTATAGCATAAATATGGGAAATATTTTTTGAATTCAACTATGTAGTCGTCATGAATGGTACTATTGTAACGGTCGTCACTTAATGTAAATGTCTTATTTTCTTTGTCAAAAATTGGTTTTTCCTTTTTTTCTGTATAATTAATGATGATTTTTTGACAAAGTCTTTTAATTTTGTTAAGATCTTTGCTAAATGTTTTTTTTGCGTTCTCGTCGGTTATGGAATCCGTTTCAACATTCATCCAGTAACGTTCAATGTTAGGAATCTTAATGAGTTTTTTTAGTTCATTACAAAAAATAGTATCTTTGCAATATTCTATAAAAAGACAATGGTGTATAAAAATGCTTGTGGTGTATTTAACATTTTCAGGAAGGTTATCCCAATTTTCTAAAAGAACTGATATGGATGAATAGATAATATCCTTTTTTAATATTTCTTCTTTTTCATCTCTTATTGATTCCCTGTTTAATTCAAGAAAATCTTGAGCGTTAGATGACAAAATATTTGCGGTAAGGGGTAAAAAAGGAATACTTATATTATGCCTTTCTACAGGTTGATTTCTGTAATATATATTGACTTTATTATCTGGGTTTTTATGGAAATTAAATGCAATGGCAATGTTTTTTTCTGGACAGAAAAAACTGCCAAAAGGTTCTGTTTTGGAAGTGTAAATGTCTTTGCCGTCAAGAGAAATTACGGTTTTAATCGGAGAAAATTTGCAAGCGTTGATTGCTCTATCTAAAATTTTTCCTATCTGGTATTTGGGGCGATTTTCATATACGGGATCAAAAGTGTATATGAATTTTTGAGTATTTTTTTCATTGTAATTGTATGAAATATGCTCTAATTCTGTGTAATCTACATTGAATTCCACGGTAGTGCCTATTTTTCTATTGGCATATTCACAATCACTTTCCGAAGAAATTTCACGTATTAAGAAGGAGCCCTTTTGAATACAATGTGGACTATAAATCTCTAATTTATAAAGTTTACCAAAATTAGCTCGCCTTGTATAAATTGTCACTTTGTCTGTTAAAAGAAAAATACTTTGAAAGCCTATGCCAAAGGTTCCCGATGGCTTAAACCATATTGGCATTTTGTCAATAATTTTATTTCGTTCGTTATTATTTTTAGAGCTGCCTATCTCGGTAAGTATTTTAATATCATTTTTATTCATTCCATAACCATAATCTGCTACAGATACGGTAAAGTATTTTGTGTTAGATTTAGAATCTATTTTAACCTCAATAATTTCATTATCATAAAGTCCTTCGTTTTGATAATCAATTTTTTTCTCATTTTGTTTATTTACATAGATATTGATTAATGTAGCATCAATTGCATTTTGAATAATTTCTCGAATACTTTGATATTTGTCAGGGTAAATGTTTGCGCCACGAAGGAGGTCTAAAGCTCTGTCGCTTCTAACAATGATGTTGTTATTTTCACGTTCGTCAAAAGTATCCCAGTCATTTAATTTGACAGATACTTCTTTAATAGTGGGAATAAAAGGAAATTTTTCGTATTCGGCTGGCTTTATAAGAGTCCAATTAAGAGCTTGATTTTGAAATTCATTATTGATAAGTTTCATCAAGTCTTTTGCGATTTTTGCCACTTTTATATCATTTGTTTCGAAGTTAATTCTCACTCCATTCGGGGAAAGATCGTAGTTCTGAATACTTGTTTGTAATTTTTGATGGCTTTCCGATAAATCAGGACAAACGGATGTTATTGTTTTGAGTTCTGGAGCTAAGCGGAGATTGCCCATGTCCAAAACATCACCAATTCTGATAAGGCAAGCGATAAAACGAGGATGAAAATGATGAATTCCTAAACCATTTTCTGAGGGGGAAATTTTCATGATATCATTGAAATCTTCCATATGCCCTTTACATACCCGACATAGATGGTTGATTAATCTATCGTTTAAAAAGCCTTTTGATGCTTTTAAAGCATCATTATCTTCTACGAATGTCTCAGATCTCTTTGCATGGTCTTTGCGGATGTACTCTGTTATTAACTCTCTGAAAACATCGATTTTTTCTTTTGTTATAATGTTTTCCTTAAAACAAAGCCTTTCTAAGGAAGAAACATCATGATTGTCGTCTGTTTTTTCTTTATGAGGTACAATTTCAATATAATCTGAAGTTTTCTTACCCTTGAATAGTGGGGCGTCAACTCTATTTTTAACAAAAAAGATGAAATCTGGGTTGGTCAAGAGTCTTTCAATTTCATCGGCTTTGGTAATCATGCCGCTGTCATGATAATATGCTGCAGAAAGAAGTAGCCATATATCTTCTGGGCTAAATTCATAAAAAGCTTCGCGTCCAAATAGATTTCCCAAACAGTTTAGGATGGAATCTGAATGGGAAGCATTATGTGCAGTATAATTCGGGAATGTATAATCAATAAGTTGAAGTTTTTTAGAAATGGTTTCCTTTCCAAGTTTCCATTGGTTATAAAGGACATGCTCATTAGTGTTTTTTGTTTTGTATTCTAAAAGTGCTTCAAGGTAGTTAATCATTGTATTGTCCTAGTTGAATTTTCTTTTTTTTGATGCTTTTATATTGCTGTTCTTTAATTTGGGTAAATAAAAAACCTAACAAAATATATATAATCTTGTTTTAAATATTTTTAATAATCTAAATAATTATGCTTTAATACGTTTTTTTATTTGTTATTTCATCGGCAATAGTATAAAATCATTCAATTCCTTGCGGACTTCTTCCCAGTAGGGCATATACTTGTCCATCAGGGCCGTAAAATCCTTGTTGTGGTGCCTGACTTTCAGGTGCAAAAGTTCGTGAAGGATGATGTAGTCCAGGCACCTTTCGGGGGCATGTGACAAGAGTAAATTGAACCAGATTTTGCCTTCAGGATTGCAACTGCCCCATTTTGTTTGCATGATCTTGGTTTGCCAGCCATTGCAAGTAAGGTGGGTTTTCTTTTCCCACTTGGGCAATTTCTTCTCGATTTCGGCTTTCAGTTTTTCGCGAAGCCATTCATTTACAAATGATTCGCGCTGTTCTGCAGTACTTTCTTTGCGGACGGTCAAAATGGCGTTTTTTGCGTTCAATTCAAGGGAATTTTTGAGCCCGTATTGTACTTGCAGATAATACTGCTTCCCGAACACAAACAAAGATTCGCCAGAAACAAATTCGCGCTTGCCAAGTCGTGCCTGGTTGGCGAACTTCTCTTGCTGCCTTTTTATCCATGCGACTTTTGTGCGGACAAAAATCTTGATGGCATCATCAGAAAGATTCAAGGGAGCAGAAATGCGCACATCGCCATTAGGCGGCATCACCGACAAGTGGATGTTCTTGATGTTCTTGCGACATACGTCTATCGCAATTCCTGACACTTGCACCCGCATTAGAACTCACTCTGCTTGCTGATGAGTTCGTATATGCGGTCAACTTCGGCATCGTCCTGCAACACCTCGGAAAGAGCTCGTTTAATCTTGTTGATTTTTACGGGGCTGTTGCGGAAATCGGCCTGCATGCTGCTTATGACGGCTTCATAAATATTGTTTGCCAATTTTTCGTCGCTGCCGCAGTTGTCATAAATGGCGCGCTTTGCTGCGCTTCCCTTAATAGAAGGCGGATAATTGTCGCTTGCTTCCGAGGAATTTACCTTCTTGGCGAGATCAATATAGCGTTCTAACAATTTCTTGTATTCAATCAGACCATTCTTGCGTTCCTCAATCAACTGGTCCAAAATCTCGGACATTTTGTTATAGTACGCAGGGTTGATGTTAATCTGGTCAACAATTTTACGGCGTATATTGTTCTCAATTTTCTCGGCAGCGCTTTCACGAACCTTCTTTTTACCGGCAGTCAGATCAAATTTGCAGAGTTCGATAATATCGAGCAATGTCGTGTCATCAAACTCAATAATCTTCGAAGAATCGCCAGCTGCAATGTAGTTGTCAATGAGGTGACGCATGTCTGGCTCGCATGCTTTTAGGTCAACAAAGTCGCCGCTGGCCTGCATGATAGTCTGGCGCAAATTCACGTAGTCATTGGTCAGCTTTTCTTTCTCGTTCCATTCGGCGTCTGTATATGACAACGATGAAATTTGCGATTTCAACTCGGCAAAGGCACGGGCCAATCGGCTTGCCAACGAGTAGAAACGTTCACGCAGTCGGGCAAACGCTTCGCTTTCTTCGGGATTGCTAATCCAGTTAATGCCTTCGCCACAGAAAAAGTGAATATAATCGGCTTCGTCTTTAGGTGGCTTGACATCTTCGCAAAGAGTTTCAATTTCTTCAAGTGTCTTGTTGAAATATTTTTCTGCTTCGGTGGCGCGATCCTTGATTAGGCCGTCAACATCGCTATCGTCGTAACCTTCGAAGGCTCCCGACGTGTACTTGTGCATGCTGTCGGTCACGTTATCAAAGAGTTCCTTGTAGTCGATGATGATGCCGAAAAGCTTTGTTTCATCATCCAGACGGTTGACGCGACAAATGGCCTGGAACAGTCCGTGATCCTGCATCTTCTTATCGATGTACAGGTAAGTGCAAGCGGGTGCATCGAAGCCTGTCAGCAACTTGTCGACCACGATAAGCAATTTCATGTTGGCCGGTTCATCAACGAATTTGCGCTTGGCTTCTTTTTCGAATGCTTCCACTTTCTTGTCTATACGGGTTGTATCGTCACCTTCTTCAACGCCGACCATCTTCAGGTAAATCTGATATTTCCTGAAGGTTTCCGTTTCATCGTCAAGGCTTACGGTATCTGTGCGCAAGTCGCCCGGATTCGGGGAGTATGAAGAGATGATGGCGCATTTCTTGAAGCTCAGAGTCTGGAAAATTTCATAGAACCGACATGCCGTATAAATGGAATCTGCCACAAGAATTGCGTTCCCACGACCCTCTGCCAAACGGACATCTTTTGCAAAATCAAGGATGATATCGTTTGCAATTGCTTTCAAACGATCATAAGACGAATAAACCGTGCGGAGGTTTGCCCAACGAGCTTTCAGTTTTGCCTTCGCTATGGGCGTCATTCCCCTTGTCTTCAAATCAAACCATTCGTCAATCTTTTCGCGAGATTTCAGGTCTTGTGGAACATCGCGGCCTTCGTAGCGCAAATCAAGAATGACGTTATCACGGACACCTTCATCGAACTTATAAGTGTGAATGTAGCTTCCGAAGATTTCCAGACTCGTCTTTTTGTCTTTCTTGAGAAGAGGTGTCCCGGTAAAACCTACAAAAATGGCCTTGGGCATTAAGGCTGTCATTGCCTTGTGTAACTTGCCAGATTGCGTTCTGTGGCATTCGTCAACGAAAACGACGAAATCGCCTTTTACGCTGAAATTCGGCGGCAGAGAATCCTTGATTTCGTTTAGGAATTTTTCGTAATCTTCGTCAGATACTTCACCGCCCCGGCGTCCAAATTTGTGAACCAGCGAGCAAATGATAGTCCCTTCGGTAGAATTCAAGCGGTTCAGCAAATCGCGACCGCTCTTGGTGCGGATAATCTTTTCTTCTACGCCCTTGAACAACTGTTCAATTTGATCATCAAGTTCGTCACGGTCAGTGACAATCAATATTCTCCGGCTCGGGTTGTTCAGCAGCAAACGCTTGGCAAGCCACACCATCGTCAAGGATTTTCCAGAACCCTGCGTGTGCCAGACAATGCCGCCCTTCTTTTGGGCCTGAATTCTGTTGTAGGTGCGGTGAATCGCATAATACTGGTTGTAGCGACAAACCTTTTTTTTGCCATTATCAAAAATGATAAAGTTGTGGATTAGGTCTAAGAAGCGAACTTTGTTGAATAGCGAATAAAGGCTCTCAAAAAGAACTTCACCGAACGTAGAACTTTTTTCGTCAACAATCAAATCGTTTTCGTCAAGTTCCTGCAGGCGTTCACGGAAGGCTTCCTGCTTCCATGTCAAATATTTCTTTTCGGGTGTGGCGATGGTTCCGTAACGCAATCCTTCGCTTGTGTTTGCTGCCAAGCAGAATTGAATCGTAGTAAAGAAGGATTCAATGAATTCCGGCTTCTGGTTAGTCAGGTTTTGGCGAATGCCGTCGGCAACGGAAACAGAACTTTTCTTGAGTTCAATTACGGCGACAGCGATGCCGTTTATATAAACGACAAGGTCTGGACGCTTTGAACTGAATGCGGTGTTTACGGTGACTTCTTCTGCAATGGCGAAATTGTTGTTAGCCGGGTTCTCGAAATCAATGTAATAGACGCTGACATTCTCGCCGTTCAAATCAGCGACAGGATGGGAGTATTTTAGCAGATTGTATACTGTCTTGTTGGCCGAGTACAACCCCTGTTGCAAATCGCCTGCGGCATGCTGCAACTCAGCAATGGCCTTGCGAGCTACTGTTTCCGAATAATGCTGTTTATCCACCAGAAACGCAAACAGGTCATCTTCACGAATGTTCTTATTCGCTACTTCGTAAAGATTTCCCAGGTAATTGTAATGCAAGTCTTCTTTGAAAAACTTGATTACCTTTGCTTGGGTTTTGCGTTCGGGAATGTTGATTTTCGGTCCAATCATGGTTCTATCAAACATATATTTTTTCGCTTAATAGGCGGCTTTTGCGTTTTAAAATATGCCGTTTTTAGCTTGTTTTTCAGGAAAATGTTAATTTTCTGCGGCATATTTGAAAAAATGCCGTAAATTTGTTATATTAGGGGTATGCCTAAATACGACGGAAAGGAAATTCGCGGCACGGAAGGGTTCATGCTTCGCGACAACATGAGTGCCTACCAATACCACCAAACCTTGCAAAAGGTCCAGACGGGCGAATTGCTTCGCCTGCGTCCGGGTGTGTTTGCCGAACCCATCACGCTGGCAGATACAATGCTCGATATGGATATCCTTATTCCCGGTGGCGTGGTTTGCATGTACTCGGCATGGGAACATTACGAGCTTTCTACGCAGGTTCCAAATGCGTTTTGCGTCGCAATTCCGCGCAAACGAAAACTTGTTTTGCCTGAGTTTCCTCCGATAACGCTGTATTACTGGTCGGATCATTTGCTTGAATTTGGAACTGTACAAGCAGATGTCCACGGGCATAATGTTCATATCACTGATTTGGAACGGTCTGTTTGCGATGCTATCAAATACCGCAATAAAATCGGATTGGATGTGTGCGCCGAAATCCTCAGGGCATACCTACGACGCCCCGACAGGAACTTCCCTAAACTTACGGAATACGCCAAAAAACTTCGAGTTGCTGCTACGCTGAAAAAGTACCTGGAAATTTGGATTTAAACTTTTATTCACTTTTTATTGTATATTTAAAATATGGATTTGAACTTTCGAAAACTCAAAGTGTATTTAGACACTTCGGTTGTCAGCTACCTTGAACAGGATGATGCTCCTGAGAAGATGGCTGATACGAGAGCTGTTTGGGAAACCCTCAAAAAGGGGGAATACGACATTTATGTATCCCAGGTGGTATTGAAAGAGCTTAACGATTGCAACGATTCACACAAAAGAGAGTTGTTTTTTAAACGCCTTCAAGAAATTAATTTTAATATAGTCGAAATAACCGAAGATACTATTGCCTTAGCCGAAAAGTTCATTGATTTTGGGATACTTAAACAAAAAAGTCTAGACGATTGCCAGCATATTGCGGCGGCAATCCTCAATGACTGTGATATCATTATATCCTGGAACTTCAAGCACATTGTCAATGTAAAGACAATTCGTGGAATCAAAGTTATTACAACAATGCAGGGCCGAAAGGACTTGCTTATTTATCCACCCACTGCATTACTGGAGGAAGCATAACATGGATACTCCCGATATGAGCAACCGCTTTGATGCAGAAGACATCCGCAAGCTGCGTGAATACAATTCCTTGAGACATTCTAAAATGTCACACAAGGAAATTTTAGACGACATTCGTCAGGGGGCAGAATCCTTTATGGCGGAATTCAGTTGTTGTGTCGCAGAAAAACAAGCCGTTTACGACGCAAGTAAAAAGAAGTAGGGCTTTCCCGATAAATATCATTTTGCCACCATCGGCAAAATGATATTCTTAGAGAACTTTTAACGGCCTCTCGGCTTAAACTTAAAATCAGTTTTACCGGCTTCTCCATATGGCTCGGGGTCTATTCCAAACATTTTAAGAATTTCAGCCATCCGAGGAAGTAATGTTTCTTTTTTCGTTTGGTCATCTGCAATTTCAAGAACAATCTGAATTGCTTCCCTAAAACGATCGGAACGTTCTTTTCCTTGCAAAGAAGTTTTTACTTGCTTTATATATTTAATGTTGGGTCTAATAATATCTTGGACGCTCTTTAAAAAGCATATGGCCGTATTGACCGTATTCAACAGATAATCGTAAAACATTTTCCATTCGCTAGGAATTTCAAAGTCGACTTCTTGTCCAAATTGCTTTTGTTGTCCCTTTTCATCTAGATATGAATTTATCGCAACTTCTAACATAGAACGATAAATATGAAATTCCTGAAAAGTTGTGCTAGTCTTTGTAAATTCGTCATAAATATCGGGATTCCATTGAATCATCTTGTCTAAAGCTTCATCTGACAAATGACCGCTAACTTTATTTCTTAGATGATTAATGAATTCCAAATCTTTATTTAGCTTTTTATACTGCGCGCCCAATTCGGGATTATCTTTGCAGTATATTTTAAAAGAAGGAAGAGATTCCTTTAAAAGATTTAAAGGAATAAAATCGTATTTTAGATAAATTTGGTTATCTATATGTTTCCGCAGCATAGTTGCTGCATCATTTGATACAATAGATTCCTTAAATAAGTGATCTGCGAAAAACGTTATCTCTTTTAGAAGGATAATTGTTCTGAGAAAATCTCTTTTATATCTTTTTTCGTCCACTTTCACTTTTTATTTCTTTGTTTGACAATATTATTTTGGCATTTTGAAAGAAAAGGCTATTCTTTTTTTTGAAAAAATGTATATCCTTAGGATTCTTTATTTTTTCCCAAAAAATGGGCACAATCCGGTTTTTGATTCCGTAACTAAATCTTTCGAATACATACTATCAATTCCTAATTTTTCCGAATTTTCAGAATCAAACATAAATATTTGAAGATTGTCCTTACCAACATCCTCCAATAAACTAGAGATGATTGTTCCAATTACTTTGCAATTTTCATCATCAAAAGGTTTCGATATATGGTCTATTACGAAAATGGGAACAATTGGGTATTTATTCTCTTTTAAAAGCTTGCTTAAAAAGGCGGCATATCCACATAACTGCACAACAATATGTCGGGCCATACTTCCAGGATAATAATTTTGTTCAGTATCATCTTTATCGGAAACACTGCAGACGGGCTGTAAAACATTTCCTCTTTTAATATACTTTATTTTAAAACCTTTTTGATTGGCGTCTTTCGAAACAAAACTTGATATACCCTTAAGGGATAAATACAAATTTGTGACATAACTAGAGAAATTGTCAATAGCGGATATATCATCGGCATTCTGTAATGCAAGAATATCTTTTTTTAAATCACTTATTTTTTTTCGTATTTCCGTTATTTTTTCCTCATCAATTAATGAAATGTTTGATGCTAAACATTCTTCAATTATTGCGACGGCCTTTTCTTTAGCAGGTAGAGAATACATTTCAAAACGAGCATCATTTCGTTGTAAATCTCTCTTTATTTCCTCTAATTGGCTTTGAAGTTTTTTTATTGTTTTGTCTTTTAAAATGTAATCGCCAAACGAAATGCCTTCATTTAAATCATTAATCAAATTTTTTATGGGAGAAATAAGATAATTTAAATCTGAATGCTTTTCAACCAAATCGTTTAAATGAGAAAGGAGCGTTATTCTGTTTGTGTCGTACTTTTTTATATTTTTGATATCTGCCATTTCATTTTGATATTTTTTTATTTGCTCGGCTAATGAATTGTACATAACCTCCAAATCAGCAACATCTTTTTTACCAGAAGCTTTTATGTCGGTATTCATCCCTTTTATTTCTGTAACGACTCCTTTAATTTCTTCAATATTTTTTCCTGTAAAATAATAATTTGGAGCAATGATTTGTAACTTTTCATTTATTGTGTTTAGAATGAAATCGTATTTAGATTTTGATTTTATTAAATCAGTAAGTTCCGTTTTTAGTTGGGTTATTTCGTCTTCTTTCTGCTTAATCTCAGCTATATTTTTATTAAAAATAAAATTTAGTATGATATTTAACCGATAAGCGTATTTGAAATCGGAACATTTTGATAAGAAATCTTGCGTCTTTCCTTGTGTTTTTTCATCTAAGAAGTTAAACATCGTGAATATTCGATAACTCAACTCTTCGTTTGCAAAATCTCTTAAATCTTGTAAGTTTTTTTCGCTAGTTGTGAATATGCTATTCAATTTCTTTCTATATTCGTTATGAGATAATATATCAGACGGATCGAAAACCTCACTTGTTTCAAATATGAAATTTCGATCAATATCTTTTGTTCGAATGCATGTAAATGAGGAGTCTCTATATAACAATTCAATTTTTATCGATTCAACACAATCTTTATAGCATTCTATGTCTTCTAAATATTGTGTATCTCCAAGCATAAAATCGATTAGTTTATAAAATTCTGTTTTACCGGTATTGTTACCGCCTACAAAATAGTTCAATCCGCTATTAAATTCATAATCAAAAGATTCGCCTTTAGGAGATTCGAATGTGAGCCTTGAAATTTTAAACATTTGAAAAAACCTCTCGCATAAATTGTTTCTCTGATAATATTTTAGATTTCTCTATGGCGTTTTTTGTGAACTCTTTTTCAATGTAGATGAAATTTAATGCATTCAGCTTTTCTGTTTTTAAAAGAAATTGTCCACTTAAGTTAATGAGATTATTTTTTATGAGTATATGAATTGCTTTGATTATATATTCATAGTCAACAAACAAAAAACTTAAATTTCCAGATAGCAATGATAAATATTTGCTTACTAAATCTTTCTTATTGATTGCAGTAAATATTGAGTTGGGTGTCATAGAATCTTTTTTTATTAGGAATGAGAAAACAATTGTTTTAGGTAATGAAAGCCTTTCATGCTCTTTTATCAACAATGAAACAATGTCGCAATATATTCCTATTCGGGTTGCTTCGACCTCTTGTTGTATATCCATAAATCACTCGTCCTTCCATGAAATTTTTTTCTTGTCATTTGTAGATTCAGCAGTCAAGAAAATACAAACACCTTCTCGGATTTGGGTTGTATCGGCATAGGAATTTTCTGCTTGAATAGTATTGTCTAATCTATTTCTTGGTGTGTCAATGTTTTTATTTTGCAAAGCATTTTTTGCGAATTCAAAGTTGTCAAAAGCGGTTTCTTCGACATCTTCACATTTTGTTTCTAACCCGATATCAATATAGTTATTACGTGCTTTTCGATAATATTGCTCATGAATTAGATGCTTCTTTATTATATTGTCTGGTAATTTACAATGGACCAATTGTTTATATTCTCTTGACTGTGCGATTGCCGAATCCTTCAAATCAACATCATGAACTCTCTTGAAATTGCTGTATGAAGGTAATGATTCATTTACTGTAAAACGAGGGATTATGTCATTTTGTATTTTCTGAAATTCCTCGTAAGACAAAATGTAGGGGTGCGTCAAATTAACTGATTTTAGTATTTCTACAGTGATTCTGCTCAAAAATTCCTCAAGTCGTTGTTCAAACAGAACTTGGTTTGCACTTTTAAGAAAAATATTTTTAAAACAATCTTCTAATTCTAACTTTATATCTATTTCTTGAAATTCGTATTTGCCTAGAACGGCGTTTATTAAATCTTTGCATTCTTGGTCTGACTTGTTTGCGAAGATTTCTTTTACTTTCGTAATGTTTGCATTTTTTCTTTTGTTTGAATTTCTCACTTCTTTTATAAAGGAGTCTAAATCAATGCTTTTGATAAGATCTGTATTGCCGTATTTTTTATCTGTCACCAATATATATTTTTGTATATCGTATGATGAATTTTCTATTTGTAACCAATTCATCAATACATTCTCTGCCAGAGAATCTGTTAATGTCGTATGTTTTACTTGTATTGACTGATATGATGGTGTTTTGATTTGTCCATTAATAGTATTGTCAAAATTTTGCACTTTGGCAGATTTCTTTGTCGCAATATCATCAAGGGATTCGAATTCAATTTGTTTATGTTCTTCTAATTTTGACGCATAACAGCAAAATACTTTTATTTGAAAAGAAAAGCCTGCAAGGCTCAGTATTCCACTAGCATCTGGCACATAATTCATTTTAATCTCCTTTTGATACTAGCCTTACTTTGCCTGTTAAGAGTTGTTGCATCATGCCGGTTTTGAGTTGGCGGTATTTAGCGAGTTTGGTTTCTAGGGCTGCGATTTCGGAGTCCATGTCGCTGAGGACGGTGGCGATGGCGGTTTGTTCGGCCTTTGATGAAGGAATTGCTATTAGCAACTTTTTCATCTGCTGTAGATTTACGCCTGGTTGTCCGGTTCTTGCGGATTCGCTAACAATCCAATCTTGGTAATATTTGGTCAATGTACTATAAAATACGAACTTTGAATCAGCTCCGCAAATATTCATTTTGATTAAAAAGCCGGCGAATACGAGTTTTCCATCTTTAGCGTTGTATAGGTATGTTTTGCCAACACTAGCTCCAGTTCGTGCTATAAGCAAATCATTCTCTTGCACAAGATGCTTATTTTCATAAAAAGCCGGAGATGTTAACGGAGATGGTTCAAATCTGTGGCTATCGTCATCGATGTCGGTGATTCTAATATACTTTGCTTTTCCATTAAAAGGGATTGCTTCGGCTCCAACGCCATATGAACTATTTTGCGTAATTGAACCAAGGCTTTTCACTTCCCATTCTTGGGGGATGGGGCCGAGTTCGGTTTGTTTGAAGTGGGTTGTTTTGATCCACTTGCCGTTTTGGATTCGCATTTTGCCGCTCAGGAGGGTTTGCATTGTTCCCTGTTTGAGGGCTTTTTTCTTTGCGACGAGTTTTTCGGTGGTGCTGATGACGGCATCTACATCTGAAAGGGCTTGGGCAATGAGCTTTTGCTCTTCAAGCGGAGGTTTTACAATAGGAATTATTCCGCATTTATCCCTATTTAGTTTTGGCTGTGCCGTTCCAGTATTATATTGGTCATATTTTAGACTTTCAAGATAATTGGCCAAATAATCTATATTGAAATCTTCATTAGGTTTTAAAACATGTGCATGATTGTTAATCCAACACTTTCCATGAATTACAAACGCTAATTCTGAACTTCTATCAATTATATTTGCACCGTCTTCACCAAGAAGAATTAGATCATCATCGAAAATATATTTGTCAACATAATCTATTATGCCTGACGCTCCATAATAAGGATAATGTCCCGTCATTTTTTTTCGATCAGAATCCTTAATCGGAATACGTTGCGAATCTAAAAACATAACGGAGTCATTTAATCTAACAACTTCCCAATCACAGGGAATCATGCCGACTTCGGTCTGTTTGAACTTAGTCTCTTTCATGCCTCAAATCCCATTGCCTTGAGGTGGTTCGCGACGGCTTTTTCGTAGTTTGCCAGGGTGATTTCGAGTTCGGGGAGCGTGTTTTCGTAGCGTTCGGCGAGTTCGGTCACGCGGGCGGCAATTTTCATGCTCGTGGTGTCGTAAAGGCTCTTGATTCCTTCGAATATGGCGAAGCTCCACTTCTGTTTTACGAGAAGGTCCTTGATTTCCTTTTCCGAGAGTTCGGCATACTTGCTCTTTACAGATTCTTCCAGAGCCTTGTTCAAGTCCTTGACAATGCTAGCCTGCTTCTTTGCGATGGCGGCAAGCTCATCGTACTTGGCGAGCACTTCAAATTCTTCGCTCTTGGCGTTTGCCTTTTGCTTTTTCAAGTCCTTCAACTTGGCCGCAATTTTCTTTGCGTCCAAATCTTCGCTGTCATCCTTCGTGTAGTCAGCAAGGATTGCGCCTTCGCCGCTGTTTTCTTCGACGAATTCTTCGAGCCTGGATTCGCTTTCGGCAACGATCTGTTCCGCCTTCTCGATTTCGGCTTGTTCCTTGGCGAAGTAAACGCGTTCAATGACAGACTTGGGCAAAAGTTTGCCTTCCCAGCCGATTTCCTTGGGCTCGGCCTTTTTCTTACCGTCGTCCTTCTTGGATTCTTTCTTGTAAAGCTTGGTGATTTCGGCACCGGCCATGTAGCCGTCGTACTTGAGAACGAAAATATCGTCGCTCATGGTTTCTTGCCAGTAAGCGAGCAACACCTGATAAACATCGTAAAAGTCCACCAGTTCAATATGGCGGAATTCGTCAATCAGGGATTCCGAAAGTTCAATGATAAAGTTCTTGACATCAACCTTGTCGTCGATGTTCATCAACTTCTTGGAAGACTTCTTGAGCCAAGCGTCAAAGGCGTTGTCAATCTGTTCTGCGTATCCCTTGAAATCATCGTCGTTGAAGATGGTGTTGCGGATTTCGTCTTTTTCCACTTTCAGCTGGTAATAGCCAGCGCGGAATTTCTTGAAAAGTTTCGCCTTGAGGCCCGGGAAAATATCCCAGTAGTGTTTCAGGGAATCCACGTCGCCTGCGGGAATGCCGCCGTTCAAATGGGCGTCGATGGACTGTTCATCTTCGGCGTCGCCACTATCGATGTAGCGCGGAATATTCAGGTTGTAGCCGTTCTTGACCTTGATTTCTTCAATCGGGACAAAGCGGGCATACTTGGGATCGTCTTCGATGCGGTTCACGAAGGTCTGCACAATCTTGTGGATGTCGCGTTCGCGCAAACGATTCTTGGGACCGTCCTTCACAAAATCGTGGCTTGCGTCAATCATAAAGATGCCATCGCGTTCGGCAGCGTCTTCCTTGTCCATCACGATAACGCAGGCGGGAATGCCGGTGCCGTAGAAAAGGTTCGCCGGGAGTCCGATTATGCCCTTGATGTAGCCGCGGTCGATAATGTTCTTGCGGAGAGTTTCTTCAGCGTTGCCACGGAAAAGCACGCCGTGGGGCAAAATCACCGCCGCCTTGCCGGTGGGCTTGAGCGACTTGAGAATGTGAAGGAGCCAAGCGTAGTCGCCGTTCTTTTCGGGCGGGCGATCGTCGTAGCCGTCAAAGCGGCCAAATTCCTGCAAGCCGTCAGTCCAGTTTTTTAAGGAAAACGGTGGGTTCGCGACGATAAAGTCAAAACGCTTCAACGCATCGGAAGAATCCTTTTCGAAGTATTGCGGGTTCGAGAAGGTGTTGCCAGGCTTGATTTCGCCACTTGCCTTGTTATGGAGAACCAGGTTCATCTTTGCAAGGCCCGCCGTAGTGGTTTCTTTTTCCTGGCCGTAAATGGCGACATCGAAGGGAGCTTCGTCTGCCGCGCGGATAAGCAGGGAGCCCGAGCCGCAAGCCGGGTCATAAATGGTCGTGTTGCGGTTCTTGATGTTTCCGATACCGATGACTTTTGCCAAGATGCGGCTGACTTCTGCCGGGGTGTAGAACTGCCCCTTGCTCTTGCCGCTTTCGGTAGCGAAGTTGCGCATCAGGTATTCGTAGGCATCGCCGAGAATGTCGTCGCCGCCAGCCTTGTTGTTGCTGAAATTGAATTCCGGGCGTTCGAAGATGGAGACAAGCCCGGTCAAGGTGTCCACCATGTCCTTGCCATTACCGAACTTCGAGTTGTCGAAAAATTTTGCGTTGTCGATGACACCGGTCAAGTTGTTGGCTTCGGCAAGTTTCGCGATGGCCTTGTCCATCTTTTCGCCGATGTCCTTGTTGTTCTTGAGGGAGACGAGGTCATCAAAACTACCACCTGCGGGAACGTTGATGTCGGCGTACTTTTGACCTTTAAACTTGTCGGTCACATACTTTACAAAAAGGAGCGTCAGGATGTAGTCCTTGTATTGGCTTGCGTCCATGCCGCCGCGCAACTTGTCACAAGATTCCCAGAGCGAAGAATAGAGTTCGTTTTTCTTGATGGCCATATAGTAAAGAGTAATATAAGGGTTATTTCGGGTTAAATATATCTTATAAACGGGGCCATGCGGTAGCTTGAAAATGCAAGATTTGGCTCTTTTGGGCCTAAAAAGATGTATATTACGAAAAAACGAACAAATTCTTTACTATAGGCATTCCATATACCTTTCTATGAAGCATAAATACCGTACCAGAGTCCAAGGTGAGTCTCTGCAAGAGAGGATCCGTGATAACGAATTTAAGGTCATGGAACAAGTTATGCTGCCGGCTATTTATGCTGTGCTTGCTGCTCTTGCGTGGCTTCTATATATCACCTCTTATCAAATGAATTTCCCCGCTGCAGTTCTTATGTCCGTTATTGCAGTTTTGCTGATAATTCGGGGTTATTTTAAGGTCAAGAAAACAAGATGGGTGTTGAAGCGTTATCGCAAGGGGCTTGAGGGCGAACGTCTTGTCGGAGAAACCTTGAATCGCCTCAGCAACGAGTCAACATTTGTATTTCACGATATCCCAGGCAATCGTTTCAACGTTGACCATATTATAGTCAGCACTCGCGGAATATTCGTTATAGAGACAAAACACTTCAATCGCGAGATATGCAGTAAGTTCTTTTATGACGGTTTGATGATTTACCGAGTTATGAAGGACGGTCGGAAATTTCCGTGTCCGAAGTTGCTTCCGCAAATTGACGGAGAAGCTCGTTTTATTGAGCAGGAAATCGAACACCGCACCGATATGAAGCTGCCGGTAATCAAGGTGGCCATATTGATTGGTTCTTATATTGACGGCACAGAAAATTTCAAGGACTACTGGTTGCTGAATGAATCGTCTTTTGTGACGGCATTTTGCCAACAAAAGGAATGTCTTGATGATTCCGTCGTGAAGCTGGTGGCTACGCACATCCGCACGATGGTCGAAATCGACGTAGATGAGTGAGCTTTCCATCAGGAGTCTCCATTTTGGGTTTCATAATTTTTGCAGTGCTGGTATTGGTGGTGGCCGTGTTGGTGATGTCCCACAAGGATGCCGGCGCTCCTGCTTATGTCCCGCCCAAATTGGAGGGGAACAGGCCGTTCCCAGAACAGAATAAGATCAAGGATAATCTGCAGGAATACGAGTCGCTGATTCTGCAGAGTCCTTTTAATATGAACGACTGGCTCAATGTCCATCCTGGGGAAGATAACCTTGGACCGTACGGAGAATTCCTGACAATCAAGCAGATTGTGAAGGCCTGCAAGGAAACGCAATCCTTCTTCAAGATTTTAAAGAATCTTTATCTTGACGGTGCAAATGCGCCAACCGAGATAGATGTCGTGATGATTCATGAGACGGGCATTTACGTTTTCGAAAGCAAGAACTATTCGGGTGCAATCTATGGCTCTGCGGAGCAAAAGGAATGGACGCAGGTTCTTGAATCCCGTGGAAAGAGGCATTTCTACAATCCGATTTGGCAGAACCGCGGCCATATTTCCGCGCTAAAGCGTGTCCTTGGTCAAGAACTGAACTATTATTCCTATGTCGTCTTTAGCGAGCGCTGTTCTCTCAGGGATGTCCCGGCCGATAGCGAGACTTCGTTTATTTTGCGCCGACATCGTTTGCAGGGAAACCTTGTCGAAATGATGAACGCGACAAAGCCGACTCTTTCAATAGCTCAAGTCGAAGCTCTGTACCAGAAACTTCAGCAGTTCAAAAAAAGATAGTTACCGGCTTTCCTGTATGACGATTTTGCCGGATTCACTTTCTTGGATTACGATGCCGGCTTCTTCGCCGTTTTGGATTGCTTCTCAAAGAAGTAGCAGCGTCCGTCCTTGACTTTGATCTTGTCCCCGTAAACTTCGTCCAGCGCTTTCGCTAGGGTCTTGCCCTTCTTGTCGCTGACCTTCAGCAATAGGGGATGGTACTGAAGGCTGTACGCCCACGAAAGTGAACATCCCAAAAGGAACAATATGGACAGGAGCTTCAATTTCATTGTCGGCCTCATTTTCAATACGAAATATACCCTTATTACATCACTTCCAACAAAAGGCAATGTTGAAAATGGACGAAATCTCAACAATACGCATTGCTATCGACAAAATGGTAATTTTCTACGGCATATTTGCAAAAGTGCCGTAGATTTGTTATATTATGGATATGCCCAAATATGATGGAAAGGAAATTCGCCACACGGAAGGGTTCATGCTTCGTGACAACATGAGCGTCTACCAATATCACCAAACCCTGCAAAAGGTTCAGGCGGGCGAACTGCTTCGCCTGCGTCCGGGTGTGTTTGCGGAACCCGTCTCGTTGGCAGATACGATGCTCGATATGGATGTTCTTATTCCTGGCGGCGTGGTTTGCATGTACTCGGCGTGGGAGCATTATGAGCTTTCTACGCAAGTTCCGAATGCGTTTTGCGTCGCAATTCCTCGCAAGCGCAAACTTGTACTGCCCGAATTCCCTCCGATAACGCTGTATTACTGGTCGGATCATCTGCTAGAATTTGGAACTGTACAGGCGGAGGTCCACGGGCACAATGTTCATATTACTGACTTGGAACGCTCCGTTTGCGATGCTATCAAATATCGCAACAAAATCGGGTTGGACGTATGTGCCGAAATCCTCAGGGCGTATCTACGACGCCCCGGCAGTAACATCCCTAAACTTACAGAGTACGCAAAAAAGCTTCGAGTCGCTGCTACGCTGAAAAAGTACCTGGAGGTTTGGGGTTAAGATGGTTAAGGATGTCGCAAAATCTATAAAAAACCGCCTGCTAGAGCAGACAAGAAAAAGCAATGGGAACTACCAACAGGTTTTAATCCGGTTCTTTCATGAACGCTTGATGTTTCGGCTTTCTAAAAGCAAATATAGGACCTCGTTCTATTTGAAAGGCGGGTCATTGTGTAAGCTTCCCCATAATTGTAAGCTTCCCCATAATTAGGACTGCTCATAACTAGACAAAAGGCAATTCTGCCTGCGTCAAAATGCTACCTTTGGTAGCAAAGGAACAGCCATGAAGAATATATAATATTGTATCTAGTATGTGTAAAATTTGCACATACCATTTTTGCGTTAGGGCTGGTTATCCCTTTTTTTAGTTCACTAAAATATGACTTCTGTGGCTCGGGTTGGCCGCAATCCTCGTTGACGGGGAAATTCGAAACGGGCTCACCTTCTGGAAGAAAAAAGATAGGAAGATGCTGAAAAGGCTTAAAAATAGTTGCATTTTGTCATTTTATGTCAAATGGATGGAAATATATTTGAGGTGAACTTTTTTTAGCGAGGGGCATTATGAAAAAGAGCGTCGTGAAATTACAAAAAAGAGATTCTTCTGCTATTATTTCGGCAAATTTTATTGCCGATGTTCAAAATATCATTGATGCATCGAGGAATCGTGCTTACGCGGCTGTAAATGTGGCGATGTTGGAACGCAACTGGCAACTGGGCAAGCGTATTGCGGAAGAAGAAATTAAGGGTAAAGCTCGTGCTGAATATGGTGTTAAAATCATTGCGGAGTTGTCGAAACGGTTGACTGATATTTATGGAAAGGGTTTTACAAAAACCAATTTGTACAGTTTTTTGCAATTCTACAAGACTTTTCCTGAGATTTTCCACACACTGTGTGGAAAATCGGCACAGCCGCTACTTACATGGAGTCATTATAGGAGCCTTTTGCGTGTTTTTGATGCTAATGCTCGTGAATGGTATATACAGGAGGCTATAAATGAAACATGGAGCGCTCGAACCTTAGATAGAAATATTTCAACGCAGTATTATCATCGACTTTTAGCATCGCAAAACAAGGCTCCTGTCAAAAGAGAGATGCGAAACAAGACGAAGGCTTTTCAACAAGATAAATTAGAGTTCATTAAAAATCCTGTTGTTGCTGAATTTTTGAATATGTCACCTAATAGTGATTTTTCTGAATCAAAATTGGAAACGGCGATAATCAATCATTTGCAAAGGTTTGTTCTAGAATTGGGAAAGGGGTTTGCGTTTGTTGCTAGACAACAACATATCCGGACTGATACCGAAGATTATTTTATTGACCTTGTCTTTTACAACTATATCTTGAAATGTTTTGTGTTGTTTGACTTGAAAACAGGAACTGTTAGCCATCAAGATGTCGGCCAGATGGATATGTATGTCAGAATGTATGACGAATTAAAAAGAAATGAAGGTGACAATCCGACTATAGGTATTGTTCTTGGGTCTAATACAAGTAAGGATATCGCACGTTATTCCGTGCTAAAAGGCAATAGGCGTCTTTTCCAAGCGAAATATATGCCCTATATGCCGACGCTAGAAGAGTTGAACATGGAAATTGAACGACAGAAGGAAATCTTTGCCGAACAAAATGATTCTTGATTACATGAAATTGTATCATACTAGCGCAAGATCCCTACGGACTTGTTCAATGTCCTGATGCAGCAGGCTTGCCGCCTTGGATAGTGCGATGATGATACCGCTGTTCGGTGCCAGCTGGCCATTCTCGTATTTGGAAATGGTCATTTTCGAGACGATGTTCCCCATGGCCGAGCAAAGTTCGTCCATGGAGAGTCCCTTCATGATGCGGGCGTTTTTGAGCCTAGCTGAGAAAATGGAAAGATTTGCCATAGCGCCTTCTTCTTCATCCCTACCTCACAACTTTCACACGCTTGCCGTTCTTGAGCTGGTGCGTGGCAGCGTCGGGGAGGGTGTTTTTGCGGCCGACGAGCGTGCCGTCGATGCGGTAGATTTTGACGGGGGTGACTGCGTTGCGGCTTTGTGCCCGCTGCATAATCCGTTCGGTGCCTTGTCCGCAGTTTTCGCCTTCGCAGGTCTCGCTGCCGTTGCCGCTGTCGGGTGCGGCCATGGTCACGGCGATGGAATCGGTGGATACGGTGAAGTTGTCGTAACGGATAAAGCAGTCGTGGGTGGGTGCCCATTCGGCGCTGCTTCCGCCGTGGAAGGTGGAGAGGTAGAACTTGTCGACTTTCACGGTGTCGTAGTCGCGGAGCCTGAGCGTGTCCACGTCGAGTACGGGTTCGCCGTCGAGCCATGCCTGCACGCGGCCGTTCTTGTCGCCGTTGCCGGGAGAGGCGATGGTGTTCATACTTACTTTGTTTACAATACGGTGCCAGGTGCCGGTGGTGAACTGCTTTTGCGTGATGGTGCCGTTCAGGTCCCACTTGAAATCGTCGCCGTATTCGGAGCTTTGCCCCATAAAATAGATGAGCTGCACGGCGTTGCCGTCTTTGCGCCACATGATGCGTGCGCTCCAGCCGTCGCCGGTTTCGGGCAGGGCGTTGCCGGTGTAGCACTTGCCGCCGCATAGGCCGGGGAGTTTGCCGCCCAGTTGGAATTCGAATCCGTCTTCGAAGAATATGTCGTAGGCGCTCCACATTGTGTCGGCGGTTTTCACGAGCGGCTGGATGATTTGCCCTGCGCAGGCAGGCGCGTTCTGGCTTTCGTTGCCGCTCGGGCCTACGCAGCCTTTGGGGTACTTGAGCTGCAGTACGTTGCCGTGTTCTTCGCCGTCGTACACGATTTTGGAATTTTCGCCATTGTTCTTGTCCATGGCGTACCACCAACTTTTGTCGTAGTCGTTGCGCTTGAAGTCTTCTTTGGCCTCAGCATTGCCATACACGCCGACTTCGCGGTTCTCGAAATCGACGAACGAGACGGTGTCGCTGGCCCCTTGCGCGGATTGTGCGAAGGTGGCCGCAGCGGCAAACAGGGTGGTGCATATATATCGTTTCATATTGTTTCTATGTATTAATCTATAGCTTTTTTTGCGGGGAGCGCTGGAATTTTTGCATATTTCTTGCAAAAGGGAGATTCTTATGACTATTGCCTTGATTGTCTATCTCGTGTTCCTTTTATTGATTGCGGTTCGCAGTGCGCGGCGTGTCAAGGATGTTCCTGATTTCTTTGTGGCGCGCAAGGGCGCGTCGGCTAAGGCGGTGGCGGGGAGTCTCGTCGCGACGATTCTCGGCGGGTCGGCGGTGATCGGTGCGGTGGATTCCGGCGCAAGGCTCGGCGGGGCTGCCAGCTGGTTTATGCTTGTGGGGGCGCTCGGGCTCTTGGCGTTGATTCCTTTCGCGGGTCGGGCGTATAGTCACGGGAAGTACGCGCTTCCGGATTTGGTGGAGAATCTCTACGGTAAGGGTCCGCGTTTGGTGGCCTCCGTCGTGATTCCTGTTGCGTGGACGGGCATTGTCGCGGCGCAGATCATTGCGGCGGCAAAACTCCTGATGACTTTTACTCCTATGGGCTACACCACGGCGGCGATTGTGGCGGCGGCTGTCTTTACGGGTTATACGCTTGCGGGTGGGCAGCTTTCGATTTTGCGTACGGACTTTTTCCAGGCTTGCCTGATTATTGCCGGGTTGTTGCTTGTGGCGGGGTTTGCGCTGTTTGGCGCGGGTGGGCCATCGGTGGGTTTTGCGGATTGTCTTTTGAGTGGTTCTTCTGCTCCGGCATTCCCGTTTAGTACAAACTTCTCTCCGCTCGACTTGTTCTTGCTGGTGCTCACATACGGCACTACGTACACGGCGGGGCCTGATATTTTCAGCCGCATGTTCTGCGCGAAGGATGTGGCCACGGCGAAGAAGGGCATTGCGTTTGCGGCTTGCACGCTTATCCCGGTTGCGTTTGTCATTGGCTTCTTGGCTGTGTATGGTGCTGGGCTTGGCGATGTGTCTGGCGCGCGAATCACTGCTATTGCAGACAAAGTATTGCCGCCGTTTCTCATTCCGTTGTTTGCGCTTGCCTTGCTCAGCGTTGTCTTGAGCAGTGCCGACACGACGCTTCTCAGCAGTTCTGTGATCATTTGCGGGCTGTTCGGTGTAGAGAAGCGCTCGGCGGGCGTTGCGCGTGCGCGCGTCGTGATCCTTTTGAACGGTATCGTGGCGCTGTTGCTCGCGCTTGTATTTACCGACATCATCGGCACGCTGCTGCTTGCGCTTGCTGTATATGCGGGCGCGTTCACTGTCCCTATATTATGGGGGCTTCTCGGGCTTAGAGCCAAGCCGAGGTTCGTTGCGGCGGCTATTGTCGCTGGTGGCGCGCTTGCTTTGGCCGGAAAACTGTGCCCTGCGCTGCCTGGAACGCTTGGTGCGCACACGGGAGATATACTTATGGTCGCTGCGTTCGCTGTGAATGCCATTATATTGGCGTTTGGGCGTGTTTCCAAATAATGCGAAAATGCGAATAAAAACGATAAACGTTGACAATATGTTGATAAGCTGGATATAACGTGGATTATTTCCGGTCAATTCAAAAAAAATTAAAAAATTTCATTTTTTTTCAAAAAACCCCTTGACATTCTCCCTGAAAATTCTATAATTGGCCTCACCCACGAACGAGACGCCTGAACGGCCGAACGGGACTGGGACGGAGGCCCCGAGAGGCCGCCGGGCAGATTGAAGGAATCGGAGATGTGCTTAGTGACGGCCCAAGAAAGTTTCTTGGAAGTCAATACGAACAGAATACAGGACAAGACTATAAAAAATACAATGAAGAGTTTGATCCTGGCTCAGAACGAACGCTGGTGGCGTGTCTTATACATGCAAGTCGAGCGGTGCAGCAATGCATAGCGGCGAACGGGTGAGTAACACGTAAGCAATCTGCCCCCTGCTTGGGAATAGCCGTGCCAACGCGCGGATAATACCGAATATCGTGGCCTCCCGCATGGGAGGTTGACAAAAGATTTATCGGCAGGGGATGAGCTTGCGTCCGATTAGCTAGTTGGCGGGGCAACGGCCCACCAAGGCGACGATCGGTAGCCGGCCTGAGAGGGCGATCGGCCACATTGGGACTGAGATACGGCCCAGACTCCTACGGGAGGCAGCAGTAGGGAATATTGCACAATGGGGGAAACCCTGATGCAGCAACGCCACGTGTGGGAAGAAGCATTTCGGTGTGTAAACCACTGTCGTGAGGGAATAAGGCATCGTTTCGGCGATGTTGAATGTACCTCGAAAGGAAGCACCGGCAAACTTCGTGCCAGCAGCCGCGGTAATACGAGGGGTGCAAGCGTTGTTCGGAATCACTGGGCGTAAAGGGAGCGTAGGCGGAGAAGCAAGCGGACTGTACAATACCGGGGCCCAACCCCGGACCTGCAGTTCGGACTGCTTTTCTTGGATAGTTCAGGGGCAGGCGGAATTCCTGGTGTAGCGGTGGAATGCGTAGAGATCAGGAAGAACACCGATGGCGAAGGCAGCCTGCTGGGGACTCATCGACGCTGAGGCTCGAAAGTGCGGGTAGCAAACAGGATTAGATACCCTGGTAGTCCGCACCGTAAACGATGCATACTGGGTGTCCGGGGTTCGCCCCGGGTACCGAAGCCAACGCGTTAAGTATGCCGCCTGGGGAGTACGTACGCAAGTATGAAACTCAAAGGAATTGACGGGGGCCCGCACAAGCGGTGGAGCATGTGGTTTAATTCGAAGCAACGCGCAGAACCTTACCA